>JAPLKL010000065.1 GCA_026388095.1 Elusimicrobiota bacterium
GAAGACCGCGTGGAAGGCGGGGGCGTGGCTGACGGCGCAAGAGGCGCAGGCGGATTTCCGCGAGCGCTACGCGATCCGGGCGGGCATCGAGTCCACGAACTCGGAGCTCAAGCGGGCTCATGGGCTGGGGAGACTGCGTGTGCGCGGAGGAAAGCGGGTCCGGCTGTCGGTTTACTTGAAGGCGACGGCGTGCAACCTCAAACGCGCGCTGAGGTGCTGGCTCGAACCTGGGCTGGCCGTGGAGGGCGCGGTCGCGCTTGCATGAGGCGCCCCGCGCTAAAAGCGCGGTGCGGCGCCGGCGAGTCGGGCCTACAATTCGAGATGGGAAGTTATCCAGGCTATCCACAACCTGGCGGATCGGGCATGAACAGCAGCGCGGCCCGAGAAGGGATTTTAAGACGAGCCGAGCCCAACGGGCTCAGCAAGCCGGGCCGCGACGCGCCACAAGATACCCTCGGCACTGGGTTCTTACGAGAGGCTCAAGACTTGATTCAAGGCCGCTTGGCCGCCATGGGCAGGAATTTAGTATTGTGTCCCCGAATTCCAGAGGAGAAGATATGCTGAAATCAGACAAATGGATACGCAAAATGTGCCTGGAGCACATGATGATCGACCCGTTCGTTGAACGCGTCGACGGCCAGGGCCGCATCTCCTACGGCCTGTCATCCTACGGCTACGACATCCGGCTCGCCGACGAGTACAAGATCTTCACCAACGTCTACGGCGCCATCGTCGACCCCAAGGCCTTCGACCCCAAGGCCTTCGTGGACTACCGCGGTCCCCACTGCGTCATCCCCCCCAACTCCTTCGCCCTGGCGCGCTCCGTGGAGACCTTCAATATCCCGCGCCAGGTCCTGGCCATCTGCCTGGGCAAGAGCACCTTCGCCCGCTGCGGCATCATCGTCAACGTCACGCCCCTGGAGCCCTGCTGGACCGGGCACCTGACCATCGAGATATCCAATACCACGCCGCTGCCTGCCAAGGTGTATTCGGGAGAGGGCATCGCGCAGCTGTTGTTCTTCGAAGGCGACGAGCTCTGCGAGACCAGCTACGCCGACCGCAAGGGCAAGTACCAGGCCCAGGTGGGCGTCGTCTTGCCGCGCGTCGATTCCAACCCAGGATGAGAGCCGCGCTCGGCGCCGTCCTCCTGCTGGCGCAGAGCCCCTCCTGGGCCGCCGACGCCCCGGCGGGGCCGGACGACCACCACGCCCCCGCCGAGAATCTCGCGCAGTCCTCGTCCCGGGACCAGCGGCTGGAGACCTTGAAGGATATGTGGCAGAGGGGCATCCTGGGCACTGACATGAACCAGTGGAGCCCGGAGGACCTGGCCCTCCTGTTGCGCATGCGCCAAGCCGAGGCCGCCGGCGCCTTGGGGCTTCTGCGGCGGCATTTCCTCTCCTTGAAAGACCTCATCCTGCGCGACCATCCGGCCGGCGGGAGCTCGACCCGGCTGCGGCTGACCCGCCGGGGCTACGAGAGGTACATAGCCATCAAGTCCCAGGAGTCGCTGCAGTACTTCGAGTCCAAGGAGGTCGAGACCAAGTGGGCGTACTGGCTCGCGGACCTCGACGGCCGGCCGCTCTACGACCGCGGCAGCGGCCTCTTGACCGAGGCCGGCGAGGAGCTCTATTCGCGCGCGCTCGCCAACCGCCCGACCTTCTGGCGGCTGCGCACGGGCGAGGTCCGGGGCAACCGTCCCGTGCCGCCGGAGCTGAGGCCCAAACCGGCGCCGCCTCCGCCCGCCCCCAGGCCCCCGGCCCCGCGGCCTTCCGCCCCCGTTGTGACCGGCGCCCCGGTCCAGGCCTCGAGTCAGACCGCGGTCTTCACAACGCCCGCGCCCGCTCCAGCCAAGGCGCGATAGTCCGCTCCACGGCCCGGTACTCTTCCGGCGCGAAGGCCTCGCTGTAGCGCAGCTCCAAGGCGGCGCGGCGCAGCCTCTTGAGCCAGATCAGCGCGGCTGCGGGCACGAAGCTCAGCCGATAGAGCGTCAGCCCGCGCGCCTGTTCCCCCAGCTGGCGGGTCAGGAACTGCCGGGCCTGGTCCGGGCGGCCCTCCTTCAGGAAGTAGGTGGAGGTCTCCAGGACCAGCTCCCGCCATCTGAGCTCGCGCTCGGCCGGCCCGGGCCCCCCGGCTTCGAGAGCCATGACCGCCTCGCGGAACGTGGTCTCGTGATCGCGGGTGATCTGGGCCTCGTGCATGGTCCGCACGGAGAGCGGCTCCGGGATGGCCCCGACTTCCAGGCCCCCCGCGAGCATGCGCGCGTAGAGCTCGGTGTCCTCCAGGATGCGCATGTCCTCGCGGAAGAGCCCGTGCCGGGTGAAGGCCTCGCGGCGGACGGCTACGTTGGTGGTCACGTAGGGCAGGAACTTGTCTCCCACCGCGTACCAGCCGGGCACGCGACCCTGGGGGATGGCCCGCCCCGGATCGAAGAGCCGGGAGATGACGCGGCCGAAGCGCCGCAGGTAGGCGTTGGAGAACCAGAAGCCCGCCGCCGGGCGGGCCTCCGCGGCCCGCCGGAAGGCCTCCAGCCGGCCGGGCAGGTAGAGGTCGTCGCTGTCGAGGAAGGTCACGAAGCGCCCGCGCGCCATGCGGATGGCGCGGTTGCGGCAGGCGTGCTGGCCGCTGTTGCGCTCCATGCGCACCAGGTGCAGGCGCGGGTCGCCGGGCAGGCGGCTCAGGAGCCTGGGAGTCTCGTCGGTGGAGCCGTCGTCGACGACGAAGAGTTCGAAGTCGCCTTCGCTCTGGGCCAGGACGCTCAAGACCGCGGCCGCGCACATGCGCGCCACGTTGTAGGTGGGGACGACCACGCTGAAGAAAGGCTCGCGCTCCGCCATATCCTAGTCCTTCAGGAGCCTCCGGCGCAGCGACACCAAGCCCTGCGCGCGGGCATAGACGCCCAGGCAGGCCAGATAGAGGGCGGGCGAGGCCAGGGCCAGGAGCAAGGACGCCCGCTTGAATAGGCCGTAGCCCCCGCCCCAGGTCCGCCCCAGCTCGCGCCAGCACTCCCAGGCCCGGGCCGTCTCGCCGCGGTAGCGGCGCAGGAAGAGCTCCTCCTGCAGGGCCTCGGCGCGCCGGCGCCGGACCTCGCTGGGCGCGAAGGCCGCGCCCCGGGAGCGCAGGAGCCCGTCCAGCTCCGCCTCGAGGATGAGGCGCACCCGGCGGCGTTCGGCGAGACGAGCCGGGTCGCGGTAGAGCCCGGCGTAAAGGTTGGCGCCGTGCACGCGGCGCCAGGCCAGGGGCGATGGGATGGTGCCGAGCGGGGCGAAGAAGACGGCGTGGGTGTAGAGGTACTCGTCGGCGCAGAAGGTGAGGCCGGCGGGGATCGGGCCGACCGAGCGCAGGAGCTCGCGCCGGAAGCTCAGGCCCGTGGTGCCGGTGAAACAGGTGCGGCCCTCGAGGAAGTCCTCCAGGCGGAAGACCGCGGGGGCCGGCGGCATCCGCCCGGGCACGGGCCGCAGCGCCGAGTCGACTTCCCGGCACCAGTGCTGCACCAGCCCCAGCTCGGGCTCGCCGCGGAACCGCTCCACCACGCGCGTCAGCTTGTCCTCGCTCCACCAGTCGTCGGAGTCGAGCAGGCAGACGATCTCCCCCTTGGCCGCCGCCACGCCGGCGTTGATGGCCGCGGCCTGCCCGCCGCGCTCCTGATAGACGGGATTGACGCGGCCTGCGAAGGACTCGATGACGCGGCGGGAGCCGTCCGTGGAGCCGTCGTCGACCACCACCAGCTCGACGAGCTCGGCGGGGTAGGTCTGGCCCAGGACGCTTGCGATGGCCTGGCCCAGGAACCTGCCGTAGTTGTGGTTGTTGATGACCGCCGAGACGGTCGGACGCTCTGCTGACATCCTATTCAGCTGGCCGGAGCGGCGGAGGATATGCCGCGGTCCTTGGTCTTGTAGTAGTAGCCCACCATGGCCAGCGTGGCCACCAGGCCCACCGCGCCCAGGATCACCCAGACCTTCCAGGGATGGTGCAGGTCCCAGAGCAGGCGCGTGGCTTCCTCCACCGTGCCGCCCTTGCCGCCGTTCAAGGTCGCGGCCATGGCGGCCATGACCTTCTCCGACGACAGGGCCTTGACCGGTGCGGCGCCCAGGCCCGCGGTCTGCTCCAGGTACTGCCGGGCGAAGTTGATCTTGCTGCCCAGGCTCTCGTAGAGGTAGCCTGAGATGAAGTTGCCCAGCCCCCAGCCCACGGCGAAGGGGATGTTGGAGTAGCCCATGTAGACCGCCTTCTTGTCCGGAGGCGCGGTCAGGCCGATGTATTCGGAGAACTTCGGACTGCACATCATCTCGCCCACGGCGAAGACGAAGATGGCCAAGGCCACGATCCAGCCCGCGGAGCTCGAGCCGCAGCCCACGAAGGCCGCCACCGAGACCACCATGCCGCCGATCAAGGCCACCATGGGGTGGAACTTGCCCGTCAGCCAAGAGATGGGCAGCATCAGGGCGATGATGGCGGCGGAGTCGATGTTGATGAGGACCTCGGGCTTGACATAGCCGTTGGCCAGCACGCTGCCCGAGCTCACCCAGGCGAAGAACGGCGCCACGTCGCGGGAGACCACCCACTCGTCGATGAAGTTGGGCAGCAGGTCCCAGAGCTGCATGAACATGAACCAGAACCCGCTGAAGATGGCCAGGAAGATGAGGAAGTTCTTGTCCTTGAGCGTGCTCATGGTGTCCAGGAAGGTCTGGGCCACGGTCTTGGGCTTGGCGTCCGGGGACTTCTCCGGCTCCTTGTAGAAGAAGATCGCGGGGATGTAGTTGAAGGCGGTCACGCCGGCGGCGCAGAGGAAGACCAGCTTGAAGTTGGTCTCGCCGCGGAGGTTGGCCGCGAGCATGGGCGCCAGGAACCCGCCCACGTTGACCATCCAGTAGAAGATGCCCCAGGCGATGGAGCTATTGTCCTCGGTGGAGGCCTTGGCGATGGTGCCCTGGACCGGCGGCTTGAAGATGGCCGTGCCCAGACCGATGAGGCAGGCCGCGCCCAAGGCGCCCCAGAAGCCGTGGGCGAAGGCGAAGGCGAGGTAGCCGAGGATGTTGATGGAGTAGGCCACGTAGAGGCTCTTCTTGTAGCCGTACTGGTCCGTGAACCCGCCCGAGACCATGGGCACCAGGCACTGGATGAGCGCCCAGACCGCGTAGATGTTGCCCTTCTCCGCGTAGCTCAGGCCCATGCCGCCCTGGGCCACGGCGTAGACCATGTAGAGCGGGAGGATGGCGCGGGCCCCGAAGAAGGCCAGCCTCTCGTTGGCCTCCATCCAGTTGGCGAACCAGAAATTGGGCCGGAGCCCGCGGACCTGCTGCCAGACGGTGAGTTTGGTGGTCATTGCTTCTTCTCCTTCATGTAGGCGGCGCCGGCCGCGACGGCCAGCAGGGGCACGAGCGGGATGCGGTAGCGGCCGCAGCCGCCCAAGGGCAAGGTCGCCGCGACCAGGTACAGGACGCAGGCTCCCAGCAAGAGCAGTTCGGCGAGGCGCCCGGCTTGGAAGAGCCTCCAGCAGCCCTTGAGCGCGGCCGCGTAGAGGCCGAGCAGGAGGGCCAGCCCTCCGATCCACAGCGGGACCAACGCGGGGTGGTCTCTTTGGAACTGGAACCTGCGCGGGGGCGCGGAGGAGGCCGCCATGGGCGGGGCGCCCACTCTCATCATGTCGACCAGCATGTCCAGGCTCGTGCCTTCGAACAGATAGAAAAAGCGCTTGGCGAGGATTTTGCCCACGAAGACGGGCCGGGTCGCGGCGCAGCGCAGGAACAGGCGGAGCGGCGAGTCCCCGGAAGGCCGCTCCGGACAGGTGAGCGCCACCAGCTCAGCCTGGGTGGAAGGCCCCTTGATCATCCCGGCCTCCGCCGGGATCTCGGCGAAGGTCCAGCCCGAGATGCAGCAGAAGACCGGCCGTCCGTAGCGGGAGTTGCGCGCCACCCACAGGCCCGGCAGCAGATACGCCGCAAGGAGGAAGACCGCCAGGGCCTTCTTGCGGCGCAGCAGCAAGCCCGCGAGCAGCACGGGCAGGTAGAGGGTGACCGGGCGGACCATGATGCCGATGCCGTAGACCAAGCCGCTGCCTGCGGCGGACAGGGCCCGGTCCGAGGGATCCTGGAGCAGCTTCCAGAAGAGGAAGGTCGCCAGCAGCAACAGCGCCGCGCCGAAGGTGTCGGAGAGCAGCAGGGGCGTATGGATGACGCCGGCCGGCTCCAAAGCCGCGAAAACGGCCGCCCAAGCCGCGCCCCGGGGACCGCCCAGCATGCCCCCCCAGTGCCAGCACAGCAGAACCGTCAGGACGCCGGCGACGGTCTGCAGCAGGGCCAGCGGGACCACCGGAGAGTCCATCACCTTGAACCAGGGCGCCAGGAGCAACGGGTAGCCGGGGGTGCGGTATCTGTCGAAATGGAAGGGCGGCCCCAGGTTGCCGTCGAGCCAGGCGCGCAGCTCCGCGGCGTCGCGCTTGGGCCGGCGGTCCTCGTCCCACTCGCCCAGCTTGGAGCCGAAGCTGCCGCGCAAGGCCAGGTTCTGGGCCACGGAGGCGTAGTGCAGGCTGTCCGCGTAGATCAGGCCCCGGAGCGGCTGCGCCGCCACGTAGGCGAAGACCGCCAGGCGGGGAAGGAATGCCAGCAGCCAGACCCAGGCCGGGGGCCGCATCAGTCGCCCCGGAAGCGCGGGGGCCGCTTCTCCAGGAAGGCCCGGATGCCCTCGGTGTAGTCGTGGCTCTCGAAGACCTTGCGGCGCAGCTCCTCGATGCGCTCGAAGGTGTCGGGGCTGATGGGATGGGCGCCGGAAAGGATGCGGAACTGCTCCTTGATGACGTTGACCGAGAGCGGGGAATGCGCGGCGATCCCCTCGGCCAAGCGCAAAGTGAAGTCATCGAGCTCCGCTGGCTCCACCAGGTGGTTGAGGATGCCGTAGTCCAGCGCGCGGCGGGCGTCGATAGGTTCGGCTGTGAAGAAGAGCTCCTTGGCGCGGTTGAGTCCGAGATGGTTGATGAAATGCAGGATGCCCGAGGCGTTGTAGGGCAGGCCCACCTTGACCGGCGTGATGGCGAAGGTGAAGCTGGGATCTCCGACCACCAGGTCGCAGGTGAGCATGAGGTCGCAGGACTTGCCCCAGACCCCGCCGCGCACCATGGCCAGCACCGGGCCGGGATAGGTCTCGACCGCGCGCAGGGCCTGCTCCAACGGGGTGTCGTAGCCGAAGGGATCGTGCCGCTGCTTCTCCATCTCGGCGATGTCCGCGCCGGCGGACCACACCTTGGCGCCCGGAGCCGTGCGCAGGATGACCACCGGCACGCGCTGGCCGCGCAGGCGCTCGAAGCTCGCGGCCAACTCCTCCAGGAGCTTGGCGCACAGGGCGTTGCGCTTGCCCGGATTGTCGAAAGTGACGAAACCGACCTTGCCGCGGGTCTCGGTGGTTATGAAACCCATACTACTCGGCGCTCACCGGCGCCTTCTCCTCCTTCTTGGTCATGAGCGCGGCCAGCACCTTCTCCGGCGTGAAAGGCGGAGCGAAGAGCCGCACCCCCACCGCGTCGTAGATGGCGTTGGCGATGGCCGGCTGCGGCCCGTTGATGCCGATCTCCGAGACCGACTTGGCGCCGAAGGGGCCGTCGGGCTCGTAAGTGGGGATGAGGATGGTCTTGAAGGGCGGGGCGTCGCCGGCGGAGTAGATCTTGTAGTTGCGGAAGGAGGAGTTCACCATGGCCCCGGCCGCGTTGAAGCGCATCTCCTCGGTCAGGGCGTAGGAGATGCCGTTGAGGACCGCGCCGTCGTTCTGGCCCTCCGCGAGGGTCGGATTGATCGCGGTGCCGCAGTCCACCGTGGATACGTAGGCGAGGACCTCCACTTGGCCGGTCTCGGTGTCCACCTCCACCTCCGCGAAGTGCGCGGCGAAGGGCGGCGGCGAGCTGGTGGCGAAATGCGAGGCCACGCCCATGATCTGGTGCTGGTCGTGGTAGTAGAACGCGGTGTTGGCCACCTCGGAGAGGGCGCAGGAGCGGCCGGATTTGCCCACAGCCTTGCCGTCCTTGAGGTCCAAATCCTCGGGCTTCTCGTCGAGGATATTGGCCGCGACCTTCAGGATCTGCTCGCGGGCGTGCAGGGCCGCCTTCTTGACCGCGTTGCCGGAGATGAAGGTGGTCGAGGAGGCGTAGGCCCCCACGTCGAAAGGGGTCAGGTCCGTGTCCGAGGACAGCACGATGATGTCCTGGACCGTCACGCCCAGGACCTCGGCCGCGATCTGGGCCAGGACCGTGTCCGAGCCGGTGCCCAAGTCGGTGGCGCCCATGTGCAGGTTGAAGGAGCCGTCCTCGTTCATCTTGATGGAGGCGGCGGCCATGTCCACCTCCGGGATGCCCGAGCCCTGCATGAGGCAGGCGCAGCCCAGGCCCCGGCGCTTCGCGCCGGTCTGGCCTTGGTTGCGCTTCTTGCGCTCGTCCCAGCCGAAGGCCTCCAGGCCCTGGATGATGCACTCATCCATGCCGCAAGAGCCGATCTTCTGCTCGATGCCCTCGCGGCCCTCGCCCATGGCCTTGAACACCGGTGAGCCCTCGCCGGAGCGGATGTAGTTCTTGCGGCGGAACTCGATGCGGTCCAGGCCCAGCTTCTCGGCCATCAGGTCCATCTGGCTCTCCCAGGCGAAGAAACCCTGAGTGGCGCCGAAGCCGCGGTAAGCCCCGCCCACGGGCAGGTTGGTGTAGACCGAGCGGCCGATGAACCGGGAATTCTTGGCCTGGTACATGGGCAGGGTGTGGGAGCCCGAGCACATCATGACGGTCAGCGAGTGCGCGCCGTAGGCGCCGTTGTCGCAGTACACCTCCATGTGCGCGTCCGTGATGGTCCCGTCCTTTTTGGCCCCGGTCTTGAGCCGGATGACGCAGGGATGCCGGGTGCGCGAGGAGACGAAGGTCTCCTTGCGGGAGAGCTCGATCTTGACCGGCCGCCGGGTCGCCAAGGTCAGGGCCGCGCAGACCGGCTCGAGCAGGACCTCCTGCTTGGAGCCGAAGCCCCCGCCGATGCGCGGCTTGATGACCCGGATGGACTTGAGCGGCAGCTGCAGGACCCGGGCCGTGATGCGCCGGCAGTGGAAGGGAACCTGGGTGGAGGTGCGGATGACCAGCCGGCCGTCGCCGTCGAAGTAGGTGATGGTGACGTGGGGCTCCAGGGCGCAGTGCTGGGCCCACTGGGTCTTGTACCACTGGTCCACGACCACGTCGGCCTCCGAGAACCACTCGACCTCCTTGACCTCGAAGTCGAACTTGGCGCAGATGTTGTGCTTGGCGTCGGGGATGTTCTTGGAGTCGTCCTCGTCGTGGATGACCGGAGCCCCGTCCTGCATGGCGGCCAGCGTGTCGAACACCGCGGGCAGCACCTCGTAGTCCACTTTGATCTTGGCGAGGGCCTCTTCCGCGGCCTCGGCCGTCTCGGCGGCCACGGCGGCGATGCGGTCGCCCACGTAGCGGGCCTTCTCGCTCAAGACCAGCGTGTCATAGGGCGAGGGCTCGGGATAGCCTTGCCCGGCCGTGGTGTGGCGCACGCGCGGCAGGTCCTCGTGGGTGAGGACCGCCAGCACGCCCGGCACCTTCTTGGCCGCCCGGGTGTCTATGCTCCTGATGCGCGCGTGGGCATGGGGGCTGAACAGGATGCGGCCCGTGAGCAGGCCGCGTATGTCCACGTCGTCCGTGAACTGCGCCGTGCCGCAGGCCAGCGCCAGCGCGTCGATCTTATCGACCCGGTGGTTGACGACCGTGAAAACCCTCTTATCCGCTACGCCCATGGCTAGTTCCCTCCTTGGGAGGCTTTCAGCCTCTTGGCGGCCAGGAGCGCCGCCTCGACCTGCTTGACATAGCCCGTGCAGCGGCAGAGGTTGCCGTCCAACGCCCGGCGCACGGCCGGCTCATCCGGGTCCGGATTCTGGTCCAAGAGCGCTTTGGTCACCAGCACCATGCCCGGGATGCAGAAGCCGCACTGCACCGCGCCGGCCTCCACGAAAGCCTCCTGGATGGGATGGGGATGATTCGGGTCGCCCAGGCCCTCGATGGTGAGCAGACGGCGGCGGTGGGCTTGGGCCGCGAACATCATGCAGGCCAGGACCGGTTTGCCGTCGAGGAGCACGGTGCAGGTGCCGCAGTCGCCGTTGTCGCAGCCCCTCTTGACGCCCTTGTAGCCTTCCCGGCGCAGGGCGTCGAGCAGGTACTCGCCCGGGGCCACGGCCCAGGCCTGCTCCCGGCCGTTGATGTTGACGGTGATGGCGATCTTGCCGTCCTTCGCCTGCAAGACTCCGCGTCCCTTGGTCTTGGCCATTTCTCTCACCTCATCCTTGGAAGACTTCGAGCAGGCAGCGCCGCACCAGGACCCCGGAGGTCCGGCAGGCGTAGGCCTTGGCCGGAGCCCCGGCGGTGAGCGCCTGGAGCTCGGCCGTTGCCGCGGCCTCGGCCGCGCGCGCCGCGGCCTCGCCGCAGCTCTTGCCGATCAGGGCCGCTTCGGATTCGGCCAGGCGCACGGCCCGGGGCAGGACCGAGCCGACCACCACGGACGCGCGGCGCACCACGCCGTCCTTCTTCTCCACTGCGACCACGCAGTTGGTGTAGGCCTCCCAGCTGGTCTTGGTGATGGCCAGGCGCGCGCAGGCGGCCGACCAGTTCCTGGTCTCGGCCGGCACGCGGACCTCCACGACGATGTAGCGCGTGCCCAGCGCGCGCATGAGCCCGGGCTCGAGGATCTGCGTGAAGGGGATGGTCTTCTCGCGGCGGCCGTCCGTGCACACCGCGACCGCGTCCAGGGCCAGGAAGACCGGGGGCAGGTTGTTGTGCGGATGGGCGCGCGCCACATTGCCGCCCACGGTGCCCATGCTGCGGGCCAGGGCGTTGCTCCAATGGCCCGCGGCCTTGGCGATGACGCCGCCCGCCCACTTGGCCAGAAGCGGAGACACCTCAAGCGACTGGATGGAGCAGAGGGCTCCGATGCGCAGCCCCTTCTTGTCCGCCTGGATGTGCTTGAGCGGCAGGTCCGCCAGATCCACCACGGTCTCCACGCTGGGCAGCAGGGCCCGCGACAGCCGCGTGCCCCCGGCCACGACCACGGCCTTGCTCTTGAGGCGGTTGATGAGGCTCGCCGCCTCCTTGGCGCTGGTCGGGAAGCAGAACTGCTTGATGTTGTTCTTCATATCTCTATGGGGTCAGGTCTTGACATTTGACATACGAAGGGGCACTGCTCAGCTCGCGCCGGGTCCTGTCGGCCCGGTATCCCGCCGGCGGCGACCGCCGCCGTCGGGACGCCCTCCGGGCCGCCACCCGTCGCTGCTTCACACCTGAGCAGTTACCGCGAATGTCCAAAGTCAAGACCTGACCCTATCCTCCTGAAATGGGAGGGAAGATGTGCAGGACATTGCCCTCCTTGAGCTGCACCTGGTCCAAAGCGTTGCGGTCGAGGATCTCCGAATCCAAAGCGAGCAGGAACTCGTTGCGCACGATGCCTTTGTCGTCGAAAAGCAGCTTGGCGACTTCGTCGCCGCCCAGATCGGCCACGCGTCTGACCAGGTCGGATGCGGTATTCCCTTCGACCCAGACCTGATTCTTATTGAGGCGCAAGCGCAAAGTGGTGTAGAGCTTGACCAGGACCTGAGGCATCTAGGCCGCCTGCTCCAGCATGTCCTGGGAGAGCTTGTTGGCCTTGCGGGCTAGAGCGGGCTCGTCCACGTTGACGAGCCGGCTGTCTTTCACGACCTGCCTGCCGTCCACGAAGACATGCTTGGCCTTGTGGCTGGCGCCGCAGAACACCGCGGCGGCCACGGGGTCGGAGAGCGAGCCGGCGAAATCGATGCCGCTCAAGTCGAAAAGCGCCAGATCCGCGGCCTTGCCGGGCGAGAGCTCGCCGATGTCGTCGCGGCCCAGGACCTGGGCGCCGCCGCGCGTGGCGATCCAGAGCGCGTCGCGCGCAGGCATGGAGTGCACGCCGGACTTGACCCGGGCCACGAGCATGGCCTGCCGCACCTCGGCGAGCATGTCGCAGCAGTCGTTGGAGGCGGAGCCGTCCACGCCGAGGCCCAGGGGGACCTTGTGCTCGAGATACATGCGCGCGGGCGCGATGCCCGAGCCGAGGCGCAGGTTGGAGGAGGGGCAGTGGGCCACGCCGGTCTTGGTCTTGCCCATGAGCTGGGACTCCGCTTCGTTCATGTGCACGCAATGGGCGAACCAGGAGCGCCCGCCGTCGAGCCAGCCCACGGATTCCATGTAGGCCAAGGGCCGCATCTTGTGGCGCTCCAGGCAGTAGGCCTCCTCGTCCAAGGTCTCGGCGAGGTGGGTGTGCAGGCGCACGTCCCATTTCTTGGCCATCTGGGCGGAGAGTCTGAGGAGCTCGGTCGTCACCGAGAAGGGCGAGCAGGGGGCCAGGGCGATGCGGGTCATGGCATAGGGCTTGCGGTCGTGGTATCTGTCGACCAGCCGCTCGCAGTCCTTCATGATCTCGTCTTCGGTCTGGACCACGTCGTCGGGGGGCAGGCCGCCTTTGGACTTGCCGCGCGACATGGAGCCGCGGCAGGCGTGGAAGCGCATGCCCACCTCGGCCGCGCCCGCGATCTCCCGGTCGATGAGGTCGGCGCTCTGGCCGCCCGGGAAAAGGTAGAAGTGATCGGAACTGGTCGTGCAGCCCGTCAGCATGAGCTCCCCGAGGCCGACCTGGGCGCTGATGTTGACGCCTTCAGGGGTGACGTGGCGCCAGACTTCGTAGAGATAGATGAGCCAGTCGAAGAGCTTGCTGTCCTGGACCGCCGGGAGATTGCGGGTCAGCGTCTGGTAGAGGTGATGGTGGGTATTGATGAAGCCCGGGAAGACCACGCAGTTCCTGGCGTCTAAGACGAGGTCGGCTTTAGCCTTGATGCCTTTGCCGAGCTTCTTGATGACATTGCCGGCGATAAGGATATCGCTGTCTGTTAATTCATCGCGAGTATCATTCATGCGCGCGATGCGCAGGGCGTTCTTGACCAGTATGGTCTTCATCTTCGCTGGCCTATCATAATAAAATTCAGGGACACTTGGGTGGTGCCGGTGGTCAACTTTTTCAACTTTCTTGACTTTTGTGGATTTGAGGCCGGCACAAGTTAACAAAGTTAAGAAAGTTGACCACCGGCACCTAGGCGAGGTCGACCCAGTCCCACTGGTCCTGATAGAGCTCGAGAAGCCGCTGCCGCAGGGCCGCGTTGTCCGGGGCCAATAGCCGCGGGTCCAAAGACAAGGCCTTCTGCGCGTCCTGGCGCGCCTGCGCCAAGAGCGCGGCGTCCTTGAAGATGTCCGCCACCTTCAAGGTGAGTTCGCCATGCTGGGCCGTGCCCATGAACTCCCCCGGCCCGCGGAGCTTGAGGTCCTCCTCCCCGATCTTGAAGCCGTTGGAGGACGCCACCAAGGTGGCCAGCCGCTTGCGCGCCTCCGGCGTCTTGGCCTCCGCCACCAAGAAGCAGGTCGACTCCAGCCGGCTGCGGCCGATGCGGCCGCGCAATTGGTGCAAGGACGCCATGCCGAAGCGATCGGCGTTCTGGATGACCATCACCGTGGCGTTGTGCACGTCGATGCCCACCTCGATGACCGGGGTCGCGACCAGCACCTGCCAAGCCCCGGCCGCGAACTCGTTCATGATCCTGGTCTTCTGCTTGCCCGGCATAGCCCCGTGGATGAGCGCCACCTTCAAGCCCGCCAAAGGCCCGGCGCGCAGGCGCTCGTACTCCTTCTTGGCCGACCGCAGGTCGAGCCGGCTCGACTCCTCGATGATGGGATAGACCACGTAGGCCTGATGGCCGGCGGCGACCTCACTTTTAAGGAAGTCCAGGGCTTCCCCCTCTCCCGTGTGGACCGTGCGCGCCGTGGTCTTGCCCGGCGGCATCTCGTCCAAAGTGGAGACATCGAGGTCCCCGTAGAGAGCCAAGGCCAAAGTCCGCGGGATCGGCGTCGCGGTCATGATCATGAGGTCCAACAGCGAGCCCTTCTGGCGCAGAGTGGCGCGCTGGCGCACGCCGAAGCGGTGCTGCTCGTCGATGACCGCCAGGCGCAGGCGCGGGAAGATCACGTCCTCTTCGAGGAGGGCGTGCGTGCCCACCAGGATGTCCACCTCGCCACGACGCACCAAGGACAGGGTCTCTTCGCGCTCCTTGGCCTTGAGCCGCGAGGTCAGCATGGCCGTGCGCACGGGCAGGTCCTTCAGGAAACCCTTCATGGTGGAGAGATGCTGGTCCGCCAATATCTCGGTCGGCGCCATGAACGCGCCCTGATATCCGTTCTCAACGGCCAAGAGCAGGGCAGAGAGAGCCACCACGGTCTTTCCCGAGCCCACGTCGCCCTGCAGGAGGCGGGTCATGGGGCTGGGGAGGCGCAGGTCGTCGAAGATCTCGTTGATGACCCTTTTCTGAGCGTTGGTCAGCTCGAAGCCCAGCTGCTCGCGGTAGGGCGTGAGCAGGCTGCGCTTGAGCTCGTAGCCGAAGCCCTTGGAGAGACTCTTGGTCTGGCGACGCTTGAGGAACCAGGCCAGCTCCAGGAGGAGGAGCTCCTCGTAGGCCAGCCGGGAACGCGCCGCGGCGAGTTCTGCCGGCGCGGCCGGGAAATGCACGGCGCGCACGGCCTGGTCGTAGGCCAGGAGCCGCCGCTCGGCCAGGATCCGCCCGGGCAGGTGCTCGCGCAGTTGCGCGGCGTGGTCGGCCAAGGCCTTGAAGACGAGCTCGCGCAGGAAGCGCTGGGTGATGCCCTCAGTCAGGCCGTAGACCGGCACGATGCGGCCCACGTGGATGGCGGCGCGCGGGTCGTCTTCGCGGTAGTACTCCTCGGCGTGCACCTCGCACGCGCCCAGCAGTCCCGGCTCGCTGCGGCCCACCACCCAGAGGTCCCGGCCCCGCACCACGTCGCGCTTGAGGGCCTCGAACACGTCGTAGCGCCGGCTGCCGTGCTTGAACCAGAGCACGGGGAGCTGGCCTGAAGCCGTGGCGAGAACGGCCTTGTAGATGGCCATGCGCGGGCCGGCCTGGAAATGCTCGGCCCGCGCCACCCGGCCTCTGGCCACGACCAAGGTCTCCGCCAGAGGCTGGGAGAGGTCCGTGGGCTGGCGCCGGTCTTGCCAGTCCCGCGGGAAGTGGTGCAGCAGGTCCGCCACGCTCTTGATGCCGAGGCGCTCCAGGGCCAGGGCCCGGCGCGGGCCCACACCCTTGAGGTATTGGACCGGCTGTTTACGGATATCGGCCGCGGGCGTTTGCCCCATCACCGTCTATTTTGTAAAATTTACGACACTTCGTAAAAGGAAACTATATGGCATACAAGTGCACTATCTGCGCCAAGCACCCGGTCGCGGGCGCCAGCTACAGCCATTCCCACCGGGCCACCAAGCGCATCTTCCGGCCGAACCTCCAGAAGCAGAAGGTCGTCATCGCGGGGCGCACGCGCAGCGTCTACGTATGCACCGCCTGCATCAAGTCCGGCCGCGCCCCGCGGCCCCTGCAATAATCGGGCATGACTGACCAGGAGGGCGCGGCCCCAGCCGCGCCCGTTCCGCCGACGAGCTTCGGCCTCGAAGACATCCTGGGCGACGCCTTCGCGGCCTTCAAGGCCCGCTTCGGCTTAGTCCTGGGCTTCTTCGTGGTTTTCGCGGTCATCCAGGCCGTGTGCGGCAAGCTTTTCTTCATCGGCCTTTTCTTGACGCCGCACCTCATCGCGGGCTTCTCCTTGGTTCTGCTCAAGCTCCTGCGCGACGAGACCCCGGTCTTCACCGACCTCTTCAAGGGCTTCTCCTATTATATCCCCGTCCTGGTGGCCGGCCTGCTCATGGGCGTGTTCCTCACCATCGGCCTGTTCTGCCTCGTCGCCCCCGGAGTCTTCCTGGGTCTGATGTGGTCGCAGACCATGTTCCTCCTGGCCGATGACATCCGGAGTGCGGAAGCCGGCCGCAAGGACAAGGCCGCGGTCTCCGGCTGGAGCGCCATGCAGCGCTCCGCGGTGCTAATGGACGGCCAGAAGCTGCGCTTCCTCGGCTACGCCATCGTCCTGGCCATCATCGGCCTGGCCGGCGCCGTCGCCGTGGGCATCGGCGTGCTCATCACCATACCCTTCGCCTGGCTGGCCGGCGCGGCCTTCTACAACCGTCTCACCAAGCCGGCGCATTAGGTCCAAAGACTTCCCCCCTGCTGGGCCTTGAGTCCCATGCCTTTTCCCCGTCTCATTCCTACACTATGGCAATGACAACCCGCTCCTGCGGTCGCTGGGCCGTCCTGACTTCCTGGCTTTTGGCGACCGCCCTCCCGGCCGCCTCCCAGCAGGTGGTCTACCAACCGGTCCGCTTGCCGGCCGCGGTTTTGGCCGCCCCCATGGTGGGGACCCACCTGGGCGCCATGGCCGCGCCGACGCTCCATGCGACCCTCTCCCCTTCGCTCCTGACCCCATCGCTCTCGCCGTCCCTCATGCCCCGGGTCCAGGTCCCCTCTTTGTCGCCTTCCGCGGTCCCGCAGGTCGCGGTCCCCGGGCTCGTGCCGGCCCCGTCCGCGGGCCGGACCGTCGCCGCTCCGGATTGGGCGAAGTCCTGGGTCCCCAACGCAGCGGGCCTCCATGTCCCGGCCGGCCACGAGTCTTTGGCCACGGACTCGAGCGCCGAGCTGCACAAGGCGATCTCGGACCCGCGGGGCGCGTCCCTCTCGCAGGTCTTCTCCTCCGTTTACGACGGCCACAGCCGGGCGGCCGCGGCCGTGGACCTATCGCCCGCGGAAGCGCCTGCCGCTCCCGCTGCCGGCTATCTCGCCGAGGCCCGGGGCCTCTCCGGCTCCCAGCTCCTGGGCTCGCTGCACCAGATCACCGGCCGCAACTATCACAGCCACGACTACCGGGAGGCCAGCCAGTACCTGTTCGGCACGGCCTACAACATCACCAGTCACGGAGTGCGCGGAGTCATCGACGCCTATTCCGGGATCTTCGTGCCCGGCACCAGCCACAACGGCGGCGACTATTCCGAGGGCGGGGACCAGGACGGCGACGGCTACCCGGAGCGCGACGGGATGAACGTGGAGCACCCCTGGCCGCAATCCTTCTTCGACAAGGCCCTGCCCATGCGCTCGGACCTGCACCACCTCCTGCCCACCTTCCAGCATCCCAACAGCATGCGCTCCAACCTGCCCTTCGGCGAAGTGAAGGGCAGTCCCGATTACTCCAACAACGCGGGCGCCAAGGAAGGCGGCGGGGTCTTCGAGCCGCCGGACGTGTCCAAGGGCCTGGTCGCCCGCCACGTCCTCTATTTCTATACCCGCTACTACGACCGCAACATCATGCAGGGCGCCTACAACCACGGCTTCTTCAAGGACCGCATCGACATGTTCCTGCGCTGGAACCGGGAGCATCCCCCGACGGCCGACGAGTTGCGGGCCAACGACCTGATCGAGAAGTACCAGGGCAACCGCAACCCCTTCGTCGACGACCCCGCGCTGGCCGACCGCATCGGCGCGGAAGGCTTCGGCGCCGGCCCCGGCTTCGCCAAGGCTCAGCCCTCGGCCCGGCAGTTCGAGCCCTCCCGCCAGAGCCCGGACCGCGGCCAGGAGCCGGAGCGGCGGCACGGCAAGCACCACCACGGCGGCAACGACCGCCGCTACGCCGCGCCGGCCGCGCCAGCGCGCCTCTCCCCGCTGGACTTCGCCCTGAACTGAACCTGAGTCTTGACGCAGGCCGCACCCCGCGTTATACTCTGAGGCGTCTTCACCGTCTTCCCAGGAGGTCTTAATGGACATCCCGCCCCAGACGCCCGAGGCCGGCGTCTCCTTGCAGGCTATCCCCCCCCAGGCCGCTCCGGTTGAGGCCGCCGCGCCCGCCCTCGTCCCGGCGGGCTTCTGGATACGCGCCGGCGCCTACATGATCGACGGCATCCTGATCACCCTCGGCCAGCTCCTGATCTTCGGCTTCCTGATCCTGGTGGGGATCCCGAAGACCGTGGCCAACCTGTGCAGTTCTCTTCTGGGCGTCGGCTACTTCGTCTGGATGCCCGTGGCCAACTCGGGCCAGACGGTGGGCAAGATGGCGGCCGGCATCGCGGTCGTGCGCATGGACGGCTCGCCGCTGACCTATCTGCGCTGCCTCGGCCGCTGGGCCGGCTATCTGGTCTCGACCATACTCGCGGGACTGGGCTTCGTGATCGCCGCCTTCACCGACCGGAAGCGCGCCCTGCATGATTACCTCGCCGACACCCGGGTCGTCTACGTCGAGCAGGTCGGCGGCGCGCGCAAGGCCCTGCTCGTCGCGCTGGCTCTGACGCCGGCGTTGCTGGGCGTCATCGCAGCCCTCGCCATCCCGAAATTCATGCAGGCGGCCGCCGCGGCCGGCGAGGAGTCGTCCCGGGGCCGGCTCACCGCGCTGCGCTCGGCCGTGGCCGCCTACAGCCGCGACAACCCGGGCCAGTTCCCGGCGGACCTCGCGACACTCATGCCCAAATACCTGCCGGTCATCGACACCCTCAAGCTCAAAGACCATCAAGAGACCAACGACACCGCCGCCTACGACGCCTCGGCCTGCGCCGGCGCCGCCGTGGACCCGGGCAAGCTCCGTGACACGGGGAAATGGGGCTATGTCACGGACCCGGCCGCGTCCTGCCGAGGGGCCCTGTTCGTGGATTGCACGCACACGGATGCGCGGCAGAAGCAATGGGCCTCCTATTAGAATAGTTGGTAGAATGCATCCATGCCGCCCCTGTCTGAGTTCGCCCGGCTCATCCGCCGCGCCGGCGTGGTCGGGGCCGGAGGCGCGGGCTTCCCTTCCTATGTAAAGGTCTCCTCCCGGGCCGAAACGGTCATCGTCAACGCCGCGGAGTGCGAGCCCCTTCTTCAGAAAGACCAGGAGATCCTGGAACATTTCGCTCCGGAGGTCGTCGCCGGCCTCGAATCGGTGGTGTCGGCGACCGGCGCCTCCCGGGGCGTCATCGCCATCAAGGAGAAGCACGAGGAACTGGTCAAGCACCTGGAGAAAGCCGTGGCCGGAAAGAAGGCCCTCCGCGTCCACCGCTTGGGCGACTACTATCCGGCCGGCGACGAATACTGCCAGGTCTTCGAGGTCACGGGCAAGCTCATCCCCATGGGCGGCATCCCGCTCCAGGTCGGCGTCGTGGTCAACAACGTGGAGACCCTTTACAACATGGCCCGGGCTCAGGACACCCCGGTGGTGGACACCTTCCTCACCGTGGCCGGAGCGGTCAAATCGCCCTGCACCTTGCGCCTGCCCGTAGGCGTCTCCATCGCGGAAGCCGTGGCCTTGGCCGGCGGCCCCTCGGCCAAGGACCCCGTGGCCCTGGACGGCGGGGCCATGATGGGCAAGGTGGCCGAGGACTTCTCCGCGCCCATCACCAAGACCAGCGGCGGCCTCATCATCCTGCCGCGCGAGCATCCCCTGGTGCGGCGCAAGGCCGCGGGGCGGGCCGCTTTCGACCGCGCCGGTAAGTCCGCCTGCGACCAATGCACCCTGTGCACGGAGCTCTGCCCCCGCTATCTCCTAGGCTACGACATCCAGCCGCACAAGGTCATGCGCAGCCTGCTGTTCTCTCCCCCGGACCGCAAGCCCTGGAACCACTGGGCTTTGCTCTGCTGCGAGTGCAAGCTCTGCAGCCTCTTCGCCTGCCCGGAGAACCTCAACCCCGGCGACATCTGCGGCTTCACCAAAGGCGACCTCGCGGCCCAGAAGGTCAACTGGAAGAACTCCCCCTTGAACCGCGGCCAGGAGCCGCGCGCCCATCCCATCCGGCCCTGGCGACAGATCCCGGTGAGCCAACTCAAGAGCCGGCTGGGGCTGGAGGATTACGAGGCCGAGGCGCCCCTGCGCCAGGAACCCTACGCGCCGGCGCTGGTGCGCATCCCTCTCAAGCAGCACGTAGGCGTGCCGGCCAAGCCCCTGGTGACTGCGGGGCAGACGGTCAAACGCGGTGACGTGATCGGCGAGGTCCCCGAGGACCAGTTGGGAGTGCCGGTGCACGCCAGCATCTCCGGCAAGGTGACCGCGGTCAAGGATTTCGTGGAGATAACTGCATGAACAATGCCATCGGCGGGGTGGAGCTTTCCAGCATGGCGCGCGGCTTCGACGTGACCGACACCATGCTCAAGACCGCGCCCGTCAAGCTCCTGCTGGCGCGGACGGTCTGCCCGGGCAAATACATCGTCCTGGTCACGGGCGAGGTCGCCGACGTGCAGGCCAGCGTGGACGCCGGCGGCAACCGCGCCGGCGTCTCCTGCGTGGACCGCTTCGTCATCCCCAACATCCACCCCGAGGTCATGCCCGCCATCTCCGGCACGGCGCTGGTGGACAAGCTCGAGGCCCTGGGCGTCGTGGAGGCCTTCTCGATCTCGGCCATGATCGAGGGCGCCGACGCCGCGGTCAAGGCCGCGTCCGTTCGCCTCATCGAGCTGCGCCTGGCCATGGCCATGGGCGGCAAGGCCTTCGTGACCATGACCGGCAGCGTGGCCTCCGTGGACACGGCCGTGGCCGCGGCCGCGGCCGCGGTGGGCCGCCGCGGGCTCCTGGTCGAGAAGGTGGTCATCCCGCAGCCCCGGCCGGAACTCTTCACCGAGATGCTCTAGCCGCCATGGGCGGCGGGCTGGAGGTCGTGGTGCTGGGCTCAGGGGCCTTCACCCCGGCGCGCAAACCGAGCCAGGTGCGCAACCCGGCCGGCTACGCGGTGCGCTTGCCCGGCGGACTCCTGCTCTTCGACCTGGGCTTCGGAGACCTCTGGCAGCTGGCGCGCTCGGGCCTGCGCCCCGCCGCGGCCAGCGACCTGTTCCTGACGCACCGCCATCCCGACCATGCGGGCGACCTGGCCGCCCTGCTCTTCCATCTGCGCTACGACGAGCCTCCGCGCTCCGGCCGGCTGCGCCTATGGGGCCCCGCCGGCCTGGCCGGGTTCGTGGCGCGGCTGCGGCGGGCATTCCATCCCTGGCTGGAGCCCCGGGGCTACCGCCTGGAGCTCCGCGTGCTCGCCGACGGGGACCGGGCCTGCGGAGCGGGCTGGCGCGTGGACGCCCTGCGCGCCCCGCACCCCACCCCGGCGCTGAGCTACCGTCTGCGCGCCGCCGGCCGCAGCGTGGTCTTCTCGGGAGACACCGGTCCCAACCCGCGCCTGGAACGCTTCGCGGCCGGCTGTGACCTGCTCATCCTGGAAGCCACTCTGCCTGCGGGCCGCCGGGAGCCCGGCCATCTCGATGCGGAGCAGGCGCTGGCCGCGGCCCGGGCCGCGGCGCCGCGCCTGACCGTGTTCTCACACCTGTCCGAGGGATCGGAGGCGGACCTGCGCCGCCTGCTCAGACGTGCGCCCCGCCTGCCTGGGAAGGTCGCCCAGGACGGCATGCGCCTGCGGTATCGGTGATTCCGCGGGCCGGTTGAACTCCGCCGCGGGTTTGGTACAATGGGCGTGATATGAAAAGGATTTCCTGGGTCCTCGTCGTACCGCTCCTGCTGGCCGGCTGCGCTTCGGGCAAGCTCAAGCTGCTCCAGGCGAAATTCGATCGCTGCGAGCTCAGCTCCGGCGAGCTGCGCAAGCAGGTCCATGAGGGCGAAGACAAGGTCGCGGCCCTGCAGTCACAGATCAAGGGCCTCGAGGACCAGGCCGCGGACCTCGACGGCAAGCTCACGGCGCAGCAGGAACGCGTCGACTCCCTGAGCAAATCCAACCAGGACCTGCGCTCGACCATCAAGTCCAGCACCGGCCAACTCTCGGGCAAGGTCGCGGAGCTCGTCAAGGAAAAAGACGACATCTCCCGCAGCCTGGACACGGTCAAGAATGAGAAGATCGCCTCGGACCGAGCCAAGGCCAACCTGAAATCGGCTCGGGATCGGCTCGCCGCCGAGCTGGCCGCCGCGAAGGTCCGGCTCGACGAGCTGGCCGCGGCGGCCGCGGCCGACAAGGCCGAGAAGGACAAGGCCCAGGCCGCCCGCGGCGCGCGCCAAGCCAAGGCGCACGAGGACCTGGGCGCCTTGGCCGACGCGGTCCTGAAGGAGATGCAGGGCGATCAGGTCCGGATCGCGCAGGACGGAGACTCCGTCGTGCTGACTTTGCAGGAGCCGCTCCTGTTCAAGCCCCAGCAAGCCAAGCTGACCGAGGGCGGGGTGGCGCTCCTGGACCGCCTGGGCCGGACGCTGCAGTCCTTGAGCCCGCGCGCCATCCGCGTCGAGGGCCATTCCGACAACTCCACCATCAAGTGGGAGCTCTTCGGCAGCTTCACCAGCCATTGGGACCTCTCCTCGGCGCGGGCCACGGCCGTGGCCCGCTATCTGCACGAGCACGCCGGACTCGAAGCCCGGCGCCTGACCGCGGCGGGGTTCGGGGAGTTCCACCCGATCCAGGGCAACGACACCCCGGAGGGCCGCGAGGCCAACCGGCGCGTCGTGCTCGTCATCGACCCGGCCGGGACCACGCCATGAAGGCCCGCCCGCGACGGCACGCGCGCCGCAAGCCGGCCCTTGGCCGCCGGGCCGCCCACAAGCGCCCGTCCTCCCGGGGCCCGGCCTTGGCTGAGGAAACCCTGCCGCGCGCGCAAGAGTGGGCCCAGGTCCCCTGCCCCTATTGCGGGGAGCAGCTCGAGGTCCTGGTCGGCGCCGACGAGGACGGACACACCCGCTTCGAGGACTGCTCGGTCTGCTGCCGCACCGTGTCCTTGCACGTCACTTGGGATGAAGGTGAGACGCAGGTGGAGGCGGTCAGGGACTAGCCCCTTGCCGTAACGAGCGAGTCGCCCCTTGGGCGACTCGCAACCGCCTCCCCCCCTATGAGGGGGGAGGCGGTTCCGTTAGGGGTGGCCAGCCGTACAGACAGGAGTCGCCCAGCGGGCGACTCGGGCACCCCCCAAAGGCTACTTCTTGACTATATCGAGCAGCTCGACCTCGAACACGAGCGTGGCTCCGCCGGGGATGCCCGGCCGGCCCTCGTCTCCATAGGCGATGGACGCGGGGCAAATGAGCTTGGCCTTGCCCCCCACCTTCATCTTCTGGATACCCTCGGTCCAGCAAGGGATGACGCCCCCGAGCGGGAACTCCGTTGGCTGCCCCCTCTGCACCGAGCTGTCGAACACCTTGCCGTCCGGGAAGGTGCCGGTGTAGTGGACCTTGACCGTGTCCGCGGCCTTAGGGCTCGCCCCGGTGCCGGCCTTAATTTCCTTATAAATGAGCCCGGAAGGGAAAGCCTTTGCGCCCGCCTCCTTGGCCGACTTATCCAGGAATTCCTTGGGGTCCTGGACCGGCTCCTTCTTGACCACTTCGGCGAGTTCCACCTCGAAGACGAGGGCCGCCCCGCCCGGGATGCCGCCCGTGCCGCGGTCGCCGTAGGCGATGTCGGAGGGGCAGACGAGCTCGGCCTTGCCGCCCACCTTCATCTTCTGGATGCCCTCGGTCCAGCAGGGGATGACGGCATTGAGGGTGAATTCCATGGGTCCCGCGCCGTGCTTGGCGGATGCGTCGAACACGCTGCCGTCGACGAGCGTGCCCTTGTAATACGCCTTGACCGTGTCCGTGGCCCCGGGCGCCGCGCCGGTCCCGGCCTTGACCTCGAAGTAGATGAGCCCGGAAGCGGTTTTCTGGGCGCCCGCCTCCTTGGCCGTCTTGTCCATGAATGCCTGGGACTTCCGCTTCTCCTTCTCCGCCCGGGCTTTGATCCGGGACTGGGCCAAGTCGTTGATCTTGGGGCCGTAGACCGCGGGCTCCACCTGCGGCTTCTGATTCAGCACGGCGTCCTTGACGCCCAGCTGGACGTACTTGAGGTCCGCCGCGCTCAGGCTGAAGACGTCGACCTTCTGCGCCAGCCAGATGCCCAGGACATAGAGCGTCTTCTGCTCATCCGTCTGCAGGGCCGCCGCGGGCTTGGCGAGCTTGGCGGTCTTGCCGGCCGGAGCCGGCCCGGCGGGCGCGGCGAAGATGAAGGTCGGCGACAGCAGGGCGCAGATGACGGCGGATGCGAGTGTCTTCACTTTCTCACCTCTCTTGCGGCATGGACGCCGGCGACGGAAGCCAATCATAGCAGATTGTGGACGGGACAAGCTCGGACTGCGAGATGCTATGATACTCTTATGAAGATCGCGCTCTGCCAACTGGATATGGCTTGGGAGGACAAGGCCGCCACCAAACGGCGGATACTCTCCTTGATGAGCGACTGCCCGCCCAAGGACCGCATCGGCTGGGTCGTGTTCCCGGAGATGACCCTGACCGGGTTCTCCATGGACGCCGCCAAGACCGCCCTTGACGAGGCGGACCTGGCCTTCTTCGCGGAGCTGGCCCGGACGCGCCGCGCCTGCGTCTCGTTCGGCGGCGTGCAAGGCGGCTGCAACAACCTCATCACGCTGGACGCCTCGGGCCAGGTCATCTCCACCTATTCCAAGACCCACCTCTTCTCCATGGGCAAGGAGGACGCGTCGTATCGGCCGGGAGCCCGGCCGGAGCGGTTCGACCTCGACGGCCTCTCCGTGGTCCCCGCCGTGTGCTACGATCTGCGCTTCCCCTACCTCTTCTGGAACCAAGCCGCGCGCGCCGACGTCTTCGTGGTCATCGCCTGCTGGCCGGCCCGACGCGCCGAGCACTGGATGCGCCTGCTGCAGGCCCGGGCCATCGAGAACCAATGCTACGTGGTCGGGGTCAACCGCACCGGCCGCGACCCGCTCCTGGAGTACAGCGGCAACTCCATGATCTTCGACCCCATGGGCGAAGTCGTGCTGGACTGCCGGCAGGGCGAGGGCCTCTTCGTGGCGGCCGCGGACGTGGACAAGACCCTGGTCGCGCAGACCCGAACGCGCCTGCCCTTCTTCAAGGACCGCCGGCCGGACTTCGCCCTCGCCTGAGGCCGCGCGCCCCCTCATCCGCGAGTCGGGGTTTTATTATATACTAGGCCAATCCGCGACCCAATATTTGGAGGAGAGATAAATGATAAAGGCCCCGCCGATGAAAGTCTCCCAGGAAACGGTCACCTTCAAGGTCTCCGAGCTCGAGCCGCTGCTCTCGCCGCCGCCCATGAACATCCCGGCTTTCGAGCCCGCCATGGTCAAGCTCAAGGACGGACAGACCATGGTCATCCGCCCCATCAAGCTGGAGGAGGCGCCCCTGTTCCTCGGCTACATGGAAAAGCTCATGAAGGTCGACCATGACTTCTACGACATCGTGGGCGCGCGCGTTTACGCCGAGATCCTGGGTTGGGTCCGCAACCGCCTCAAGGACCCCTACCACCTCGTCGGCGCCATCGACGGGCAAGTGGTGGCCTTCTGCAACGGCCGCCTCATGAACGAGAACATCAACATCAGCCTGCACACCATGGCCTTCCGGCGCGGCCTGCGCGCGGGCGCCATCATGTACTACGCCAAGTGCGACTACTGCTTCGAGACCCTCAAGCAGAAGGAGTTCTGGGCCACCTACGAGAGCTACAACAGCCGTCCTACCCCTGGCCGGACGTCCAGCACGAGCTGGGCGGCGCCAAGGTGTTCTATATGACCAAGAGCTACTGGGACAACTCGATCAAGCAGTACCTGGAGCAGATGACCCAGACCAAGCTCGTGCGCCCGGTCCCGGCCGCCCTGCTCAAGAAGAACGAGAAGCTCATCATGCCGACCAAGCTGGAAGAGGATTAGACCTCGGCCGGCCGCAGTCTCGAACAAGCGCCCCGGAGGGGTTTTCCTCCGGGGCGCTTGAAATTTCATAGAATCCCGGTATGAAGAAGACCACAGCCCTCTTTTTCCTCACCGCAGCCCTGGGCCTGGCCGGCTGCCACACCGCCCCGGTCAAGCCCGTCGATACCAGGGTGCCGCGCTTCTACGGGGACGATGCCCTGCAGAAGGAGCTCGGCGCGCTGTTCAAGCAGCCCTACTCGGACACCCAATCCGTGGACGTGATCTACGTCACCAACCGCAACGCGGCCGGCGACGCGGCGGAATGCGACGACACGTCCTTCGGGATCAGCCCGTCCGACAAGCTCTCCTACGGCGTATGCACCTTCAACGTTCCCAAGCGCCACCATATCGGCGGCTTCGAAATCGCTCCCAACCCGCGCGCCGACCCCCACATGTACTACCGGCTGCTCAACTACTCCCCGCTAGACGAGGCGGGCTTGGCCGAGCGCCTGCGCCAGAAGCAGGGCTCGGACATCCTGGTCTTCATCCACGGCTTCAACGTGAAGTTCCAGGAGGCCATGCTGCGCGCGGCGCAGATCGCCTACGACCTCAAGTTCCAGGGGCCGGTGGTCCTGTTCTCCTGGCCGGCCGGCGCGGAGGAGGGGATGTTCAACTCCGCCATGGTCACTCGCACCTACGGCGATAACCTCTCCAACGCGCTCAAGAGCGTAACCCCGGCCCAGGCCTTCTTCAAGCAGCTCGCGGGGCTGAACCAGACCGTGCACGTGATGGTCCACTCCATGGGCCACCAGGTGACGCTGCGGGCGCTCTCCCAGCTCGCCCAGGGCTCCGACAAGCCCTTCATCGGCGAGCTCATCCTCAACGCCCCGGACTTCCCGCTCAAGGACTTCCAGCGCGTGATGCCCCAGCTCAAGAAGGTGGCCGGTCGCGTGACCGTGTACTGCTCCTACAACGACAACGCCATCGCCGCATCCGAGTCCTACAACAAGAACCGGCGCATGGGCGCCTGCGAGCGCGTCAGCGGCACGGACATGATCAACGTAGGCGAGATCGACGCCCCGACCATGGGCGTCGGAGGCCTCGGGCACAGCTACTACTCCTCGCGGCCGATATTGACCGACATCTTCCAGGTGCTCCTGGGGATACCGGCGGAGGACAGGCTCTTCATCCGCAAGAGCGAGACCAACGGGACGGAGGATTACTACCTGAGGCCGTAGAGCCCGGGCCCTAGGCCTGGGCGGGAGTCAGGCCTGCGCCTTGCGCTTCTCGAGGATCTTGGCCACGTTGCCGATGAGGTCCTCCGGAGCGAAGGGCTTGGTCAGGAACCCGTCGACCTGGACCGTGGCCGTGAAGAGCCGGCTCATCTCGCGCAGCGCCGAGACCACCAGGATGGGGATGCCCCGGGTGCGGGGGTTGTTGCGGATGACGGTCCCCACCGTGTAGCCGTCCGACTTGGGCATCATGATGTCGAGGACCAGGAGGTCGGGCAGCTCGAGGGCGGGATCGTCGGGCTGGATGCCCAGCTTCTTGAGCGTCTCCAGGCCGGAGGTGCAGGTGACCACCTTGTGGCCGGCCTTGGTCAGGATGGTGGCCATGAGCTTGAGGACGCTCGCGTCGTCATCGCTGACCATGATCTGGGCCATGGATTCATGGTACCACCTTCACGACAGGTCGTCAAGAAGGACGGCCGAAGATCCTAAGGTGCGCGCCCGGCGAGAGCTCGAGGAAGGAGCCCCGGGCCGCCGCATAGAGCGCGGCGTCGGGGCCGCGCATCTCCCCCTCCACGAAGACCATGCGATGGCGGCGGGCGGTGATGCGGGTCTCGACGAGCATGGTCGCGCCCAGCGGCACCGCGCGGCGGAAATCCGTCGCGAGCTTCACGGTCATCACGCGACAGCCGGCCAGCCAGGCCGCGGCGCCGAGCGCCTCGTCGAGCACGGTCAGGACCGCCCCCCCGTGCGCGTGCCCGGGGGCCCCCTCGGTGGCCGGCCGGAATCTCGCCACGGCCGCCAGGGAGCGGTCGGGCCGCTGATAATAGTCGATGACGACCGGGGCCTGCGCCGATGCGGGCCCCGTGAAAGCGCGGCGCGCCTCGCAGAAAGGGAACGGCTGCACGGGCTTCCAGTCGGGGAGCGGCCAATCGGACAGCGAGGTCATTGCAGCGGCCGCTGAGGCGGGCCCTTGCGGAACAGCGCGTCGAAGGCGCCCCGGGACTTCGGGCTCTTGGGCTGCGGCGGAGTGCGCGCCGGGCCGCGGCGGGGCCGGAAATAATCGCAGCTGGTGGAGCAGGTCTTGTCGGCCACCGGTTCGGCCTGGGTCTCCTTGCACTCGGAGCGGTAGCTGGGCTCCTCGAAGAAGCAGTTGCGGCAGCAGCGGGTGTCGGACTCGCAGCCGGGGCAGCGGTCCTGGCGGCCGAAGGCGTTGCCCTCCAGATCCTGACCGCAGCGATAGCAGGCCGTGGTCATGGCTTCTTGCCCCCCGCTTCGTCCAAGACTTCCTGAAGGGAGCGCGCGGCGTCCGGGAAGGCCTTGCCCGCCTTGATGTCCCTCTTAAGCAGAGCCGCGGCCTCGTCCTTGCGGGCCAAGGCCAGCAGGGCCTTGGCCCGGACCTTGGTCACGGCCAGGCGGTTGGCCCCGTAGGACAGCTTGTCCGCGGCCTCGGCCTTGGCCAGAGCCCCGGCCGCGTCGCCCTTGCCCAGCAGGACGCGCGCCCAGCGGTAGGGATAGACGTAGTCGGAGGGATAGGCCGCGACCAGCTCGCCGTAGAAGGCGCCTAGGCCGGCGTCGTCGCCGGCCTGCTCCAGGAAGAAGCGCCGGTCGTCGTCATGGTTGCGGTCCGCTCCGGTCTTTAGGCCCATGCCGTCGAGGAAGGCCGCGGCGCGCTTGAGCAGCGCGGCCTCCTGGTCCTTATGACCCAGGCCGGAGTAGACCTGGGCCAGCGCCTCGACCCCGGAGCGGAAGTCGGCGCAGCGCACGGGAGCAGGCGCGAAGAGCCGCTTCACCGAGAGGCTCTCCAGGGCGCGGCGCTCCGCATCCAGCAGCTCCTGGCGCCGCGGGGCGGGCAAAGACTCCAGGAGCTTGGCCGCGTGCATCACGTCGTAAGCCGCATCGCAGCCGTCCTCCTGGGACATCAAGGTCATGAGCGCGGAAGCGGCCTTCTCGCCCGAGCCGCGCGCCAGCGCCAGCCGCGCCTCCAGGATGTTCCAGCCCCGCCGCGCGCGCAGGCTCTTGAGCCGCTCGGCCGGGAGCTTGGACACTTCCTTGGCGGCCTTGTCGTCCTCGCCGGCCAGGAGCCTCTGCTCGAGGCGCGACTCGGCCTCGGCCAGCGGGTCCGGGGCCGCGACCTTGAGCATCGCGCCCAGTCGCGCCAGGAAATCCGCCTCCGTCTGCTCCCCGGCGATGCGTCCCAGGACCTCGCCTTTGGGGCTGACCAGCACGAAGCTGGGCAGGGCCGTCACCGCGTACTTGGCCTTGAGCGTCCCGCCTTCCTCCTTGTCCACGTCCTCTTTGAGGAGCACCAGACCCTGGGCCGCGACCGCGAAGGGGTCCTTGGATAGCACGTTGGCGGCCATGTAATAGCAGGAGTAGCACCAGGGGGCCTGGAACTCGATGAGCAGGGGCCGGCGCGCGGCCCGGGACTGAGCCTCGGCCTGGGCGCGGTCCTCCAGCCAGACCGGGGCGGCCTGGGCGGAGACGTTGAGGAAAAGCAAGGCAGCCAGGATCTTCATGCCGACATGATATCAAAAGGCGCCGGCTCAGGCCTTGTAAAGCCCGCGCAGGTGCAGGTAGGTGCTCAGGACCTTCTGGACGTAGGCCATGGTCTCGCGGTAGGGCGGCACGCCGCCGTATTTCTGCACGGCCCCGGGGCCCGCGTTGTAGGAGGCGATGACCTTCTTGACGTCGCTGCTCGCGAAGGGGTTGATGCCGGCCAAGGCCGAGAAGGAGATGTCCGTGAACTTGTTCCACATGCTCTTCAGGAACGCCACGCCGGCGCGCAGGTTGGTCGAGGCGTCGTAGAGGTGGTCCGGGTTGGCGACCCCGAGGCCCCGGCCCGTGTCCGGCATGATCTGCATCAGGCCCCGCGCGCCCACCGGGCTGGTGGCGCCGGTCTGGAAGCCGGACTCGTTCTGCACCAAGGCCAGGACCAGCAGCGGGTCGACCTTCTGGCGGACGGCCTCGGCGATGGTCATGTCGATGACTTTCTGGCTGGCGCCGCGGCCCTTGAGATAGTCGGCCACCTTGGAGAAGCGCGAGCGGTCCGCGGCGTCGAGCGCGAGCGGGCTGGGCACCTCGCGGATCACGAGCCCCCGGGCCGGCGCCGGGGCGGCGAAGGCCGCGGCCGGGGCCACGGCGAAGACGGCCCGCGGCAGCGGGGCGGGGCGGGAGAAGCCGGCGTTGTCGAAAAGGCGGTCCAGGGACTGCGCGTCCGAGACCAGGCTTATTCGAGCTTTGAGATCCTCGAAGAACTTCTTCTGGTCCCCGGAGACGGCGCTCTGCTGGAGCTTCTTGACGGCTTGGAAAGCCTCGACTTGGGCCTGAGCCAGGAGCGCGGCCGGACTGGGCTGGACCAGCCCGCCGTGCAGGAACGGGAAAAGCTCGCCGGTGAGAGCCCGCTTCCAGGCGTCCAGGCGCAGCTGCGCGGGCCGGAGCGTCTCCACCGAGACCGCCGCCTCGCCCGCCGACTTGACCTGGGCGAGTTCCGGGCCATACTTCGCCTGCATCTGCGGCGTCAGCTTCGCCACGTAGTCGGTCCAGTCCCGGACGTCGCCTAGGAGCCGGCTTTGGTCGCGCTGCAGGACGGCCTGGGCCTGGTCCTCCGGAACGGCCGCGCCGGCCGGGGCCGCTGCCGCGAGGATGATTCCCAGGAGTAGGAACTTCATACTAATAGTATGGGCCCCTTCGGTCCCTCTTCCCAGGAGCCGAGTACCCTGCACCCTCTAGGACTTTAGTCCTAGGCCCGGAGTTGAGCCGCGGCGGGAAATGTGCGATAACATTGATATGCCTCAAGGCCGCCCCCCCAGCCGGACGCCGCCCAAGCGGACGTCGCCGCTATGGCGCAGGAGCCTCGATTCCCACTGGGCGATCAATACCACCATACGCTGCCAGCACCGCTGCGTGTACTGCTTCGAAGGCGACCGGCACGGCCTCAAGGACATCCCTTGCGCCGAGACCAAGGCTCTGCTGGACCAGGCCGCCCGGGAGGTCCCGGCCGTCATCTTCATGGGGGCCGAACCCACCCTGAATCCTCATCTGCCGGAGCTGGTCCGGTACGCGACCGATCTGGGGCTGGGGGCCAGCATCTCCACCAACGCCCTGCGCCTGGCGGACTGGGACTATCTCATGAGCCTGCACAAGGCCGGCCTGAAGAACATCGAGTTCTCGTTCCATTATCCGGACGAAAAGGTCTATAGCCGCATAACCCGCGCCGCTCCCGCGGGCTTCGCCCGCCTGCTCAAGGCCCTGGACAACATCGCGCGCTGGCAGCGGGAATTCGTGCCCCCCGGGCGCGCGCGCTACTTCCAGATCCTGCCCGCCGTCAACCTCGTGGTCAGCCGCTTCAACGTGGACCGCCTCGAAGAAGTCCTGGGGCATCTGGCCGGACACCTCGACGAAGGCCGCTACGTGGTGACCTGCAAGCGCCTGGATATGGCTCCGGTCCTGCACGAGGAGTCCTTCCGCCGCTCCATGTACGTGCCCCTCGCGGACCTGCGCCGCTGCCTCTCCCGGCTCGCCCCCCAGGCGGCCGCGGGGGTCAAGCTCGGGTTCCGGGACTTCCCGCTCTGCGCCATCCCCGGGCTGGAGCGCCTGGACTACGACCTGGGCTATTGGCTCAACGACGTGCGGGTCAGGCAGAACTTCTTCCGCCAGGGGCAGATGGTGGACATGTACCCTGAGGAATCGCACGAGGCCCAGCCCTTCGACTGGATCTGCGAGGACTGCTCCCTCAGCCCGCTCTGCCGCCAGCGCTACCTCTTCCTCCAGGCCGACTCTTCGCCCGAGCACGCCCCGCGCCCCCTGTCGGGGGCTCTGCCCGAGCCGCTGGCCGCCTGGGTCGGCCGCCAACCCCGGGGCGCGGCGGTCCTGCGCGCGCCGCGCCGCCGCACCGCGCGGGGCTGGGCTCTGGGCTCTCTGCTGAAAGCCTCCCCGCCCGAGCGCCCCCTGGCCGGCAAGACTTTGTTCTGGGCGCCTCTGGAGCGCGGGGTCATCAGGCTCTCGGCCGGGACGCGCTCCACGCGACTGAGCCTGGACCGCGACGGCGAGGGAACCTGGCGTCTCGTTCCGGCACAGGAGGGCCTGCCCGCCTGGGCTGAGCCCGGCCGCGCCCGGCTGCAGGACCTGCTGCGGCGCCTGCCCGCGCCGCCGCCCGACTGCCTGCCGGAGCCGGCCCTTAGGCCCACGGCCCTGCCTCCCTACTGGGGCAATCCGGCCGGCGCCAGGGCTCCGTCAGGAAAGCCCGCGGCCCGGCCCAAGCTGCCGCCGCGCTGGGACGGCTTCGTGGGCGGGCTCTTCCTGGAGCGCTGGCTCGCCGCGGCCGGCCGGGAGCCGGCTCTGCGCGAGGGGCGCCTGGAGCCGTCGGCCGGCGGCCTCATCCGCGCGCATGGGCCGCAGGTCGGAGACGAGGGCGAGTTCGTGGTCACTCCGCGCGACGGGCCCAAGAGCTACGGCTTCCTGTGCGGCCCCCTGCGCCTGCAAGCGGACTGGCTCGGCTCCGGCGCCAGCGGCCTGCTCTGGCTGAAAGCGGCCTACGCGGCTGGCGCGGAGCTGGAAGCCCGGCGGGCCTGGCCGTCCGCGGTGCCTCGGCGGGAGGATTCCTTCCTGGCCCGAGCCTGGCGCATCTTCGGCGCGGGGCTGGCGCCGCGCGCCGGCGCCCGCTCGGGACTTCTGGGAGGCTGGGTCAGCGACGAGGGGATACAGCTCGACCTGGTCAAGGTGGAGGGACGCCCATACGGGATCTTGCTGGTGCCGGAGGCGCTGGCGCAGAAGCCTTACGCCTGCGGCCACGGCATCAGCCTGCAGTACGCGATGCCCCAGGGCCTGCGGGACGAAAGCCGGTGGCTGGCCATCGTAGACGCCTACGCGCGCGTGCTGACCGGCGGCAAGACACCGGAACGGGGGCCGAAAATATGAAGGTCGCGGTCATGCGGCGCGGCCGCACGTTCCACTACGGCCTGCGGCTGGACCCGGACGACCACGAGGAAAGCCGGCGCGAGTTCAAGGACTGCCCGACCCCCTTCCTGCTGGTCAACCGCGAATACCGCATGTCCTTGCCCAAGTGCTTCCGGGACCTCCATCCTGACGCGCATGCTTTGGCCATCTGGTACGCCTTGCGTCCCGTGGTGGCCTCGCGGCTGGAGCTTCCTTTCGCGGTCTCTCCGGCCCTGGCGCAGTGGCTCCACCAGAAACACGCGGTGAGACTGACCAACGTGTCCGCCCGCCAGCGCCCGCGCCGGCTGCCCGATGAAGTCGTGCCGGCGCTGCTGTTCTCCGGCGGGATGGACTCCATGGCCGCCAGCGTCCTCATGCCCAAGGGCACGCAGCATATCGTCCTGGACCGCATACCGCACCTGCGCCCCGGCGACAGCAAGGATGTGCTTATCGACCTGGCCGTCACCCGGAAGGCCTGCGCCGCGGTCGCCGCGGCGGGCCGGGCCGTGCACGCCACCGCCGACGACCACGAGTTCCTGTTCTCGCCCTATCCCATGTGGCACTCCGACATGGGCCGCCTGCCCCCCCTGTACCTGGCCGATTCCCTGGACCTGAGCACCCTCGACGCCGGAGAAGTCTTCGACGCCACCTTCTTCGGAGGCTACCATGCCGGCGCTTCGAACTGGCGCATGAAGCGGCGGCCGGGCCAGCCGCCTTCCCGCCGCGTCTGGCACGACCCCGAGGGATTCTGGAGCGCGGTGGGTCTGCGGCGGGCGAACAGCATCTGCGGCCTCTCCGAGGTGGTGACCACATTGGTGGTCGGCCGCAGCCGCTACCGCGGCAAGTCCTTCTCCTGCTACTATCCGCCCGCGCCCGGCGGGGAGAACTTCTGCATGCGCTGCGACAAATGCTTCAAGAAGCTGCTCCTACGACACATCGCGGACGGTCAGGAGGTGCCGGAAGCCCTCTTCGAGCGCTTCCTGAGCATCCCGCGCCTGGCGGCCGTCTTCGCCCGGCCCTACTTCGATTGGCACCACGTGTGGTACTACGTGTTCCAGAAGATGCGCTGCCGGCATTGGTTCTCCCGGGAATTGCAGCGGCAGACCCGGCAGGGGCCGGACCTCTCGGTCCTGGAGAAGTGGTATCCCAAGGCCGCGCAGGACATGGAGCCGGCCTACGAGGACATCGTGCGGGCCAACATCGCCCGCTACGCCGAGACCATGAGCGCGGCGGAGATGACCCGACTGGAGAACCTGGACATCCCGCCTCTGCACGCCCCGCCGCTCAAGGACCGGCCGGCATCAGGCCGAGGGCGCGGGCCGGCCCGGGCCCCGGCCGAGCTCTTCCCCGCCGAGACCAAGGCTCTCTTCCGGCTGCTCAAAGCCAAGCTGCTCGGCGGCCGCCCCACCCTGTGGGGCGGCTACCGCCTGGAGGAGGTCTTCTTGCGGCCTCCGGAGCCCAGCATCTGGTTCCGGCTGAGCCCCGCGCGCCACAAAGCGGCCGCGGGTGCCGACGTGGTCGCCATGCTCCAGCGGACCGCCCCGGACGGGCCCAAGCCGCTCCTGCGCCTGGGCGGCTTCGGCATCTGTTTCCCGGTCGAGGGCCGGGCCCCCAAGGCCCTGCTCGGCCCCATGGCGCGCGGCATCATCGCCGCCCTGGGCGAAGCCCGGCGGGAGCTGGGTCCCGCGGGGCGGACTTTGTCATCCCCGCGCTGATCTTCGATCTCTCGACAAGGGTTTTGTCGCCTCACCCTCCGAATGCCAAGCCCGGAATTCCCGCATCGCGGCAGCGCGACAAAACCCTCCCCGGGAATCTCAAAAAACCGACCAGGAATGACTGCGCCCGGCCTGCCCAAGCGGTTCTGCCGACCCGTTTCCGTGCGTTATGGAGGCACGGTGCCTCCCCGCCTTCCTTGCGGGCGGGTGCGCGGGTCGGTTGCGCCTGATGCGAAGCATCAGGCGCTGAGGTGGAGATCAAAGCGAGGCACCGGGTCTGGTCTAATGCCCATCCGCCCGGTTTGTACCCTCATACCAACTGTGGCCGGCCCAGAGCTGTCCGGGGAAAGTCAAAGAAACTTGCCCGGACGTTCTCTGAGTCTCTCGGAGCGGAACCGACCTGCGACGACCCTGGGCCCGACAGGGTTCTCTGTGCGATGCTGTCCGGGGCAGGTCTGGTCGAGGAATCTCA
>JAPLKL010000066.1 GCA_026388095.1 Elusimicrobiota bacterium
ATTGGCCAGGTAGCTGTACCGGTCGGCCACCATGTGATGCCCGAGCTGGACGAGGCCGAGGACCGGGAGCAAAGCGAGGACATAGATCGTCCCCGCGGCCCAGCCGGCGGGCCAGCGGCGCCGCGCCAGGAAGAAGCCGAGTCCGAGGCCGGCGATGACGGCCGCGCTGAGCCAGAACCGCAGGCCCAGGCCGCCCAACGTGGCCGGCATGGAATAGAGGGGCAGCAGATGGACGGGCAGTAGCGTCTTCCAGAGATAGAACGTCAAGCCGTAGACCGCGACCGCCAGGTGCAGCCCCAGGGACCCCGCGGCGTTGGGCACGATGGCGCCGCTGGACAGCTCCGCGAAGAGGTCGATCATCGCGATGCCGACCGCCGGGGCCGCGAAGAGGAGCTTTTCCAGGATGACCCGTCTTTCCGGGGCGCGCAGCCAGCGCGCGGGCGAGGCGGACAGGCGCCGCAGCGGATAACGATCGAGGACCAAGAGTATCGCGGGAAGAGTGACTCCGATCCCCTTCGCCAGCAAAGAGAGGACATAGGCCGCCCAAGCGGCCGCCGTCCAGCGTCGCTCCGCGCCCGCCGCGGGGGCTGTCTTCGCCTTGAGGTAGCAGAGCAAGGTCCCCAAGTAGAACAGGCCGGACAGCAGGCCGCGCCGCTCCGTGGCCCAGGCTACGGACTCCACGCGCAGGGGATGCAGGCCGAAGAGCAGCGCGGAGAAGGCGGCGGCCGTCCGCGTGTCCAGATCCGCGCCGCTCTCCCCGGACGCGCAGGCGAAGAGTCTCAAGCTCAGGAAATAGAAGAGCACGGCGTTGACGGCGTGCAAGAGGAGGTTGGTCAGGTGATAGCCGAACGGCGCGGTCCCCCAGAGGGCATAGTCGAGCGCGTAGGAGAGCCAGGTCAGCGGGTGATACTGGCCGGCATTGCCTTGCGGCAGGGCGAACATCCAGCGCAGATGGGCCCAGGACAGACCGCGGATGTGCTCATTGAGGCTGATGGTGAGTTCGTCGTCCCAGTTGACGAATCCATTCTGGAGAGCCGGCAGGAAGACCGCGAGGGACGCCAAGAAGACCGCGGCGGGGATCAGCCCGGCCCGCAGACGATCGCGTTGCACGGTGACGCTAACTCAAGGCGGGGGTCGTTTCCTGCGCCGGCTCCTTGAGCAGCCAGGCCCCCGCCGGGACGAACAAGGTCCCGAAGATGGTGTAGAGCCGCCAGTAGGTGCCGTGCAGCTGGGTCCAGAAGTGTCCGCCGCCGTGCGCCTTCATGTACCAGGCCAGCATGGCCATGGAGAAGGTCAGCACCGTGGGGATGAGCATCAGGCCCAGCACCTTGCGCGCGGAGAGCTTCCAGTCCGTCATGATGGTCACGACGAAGATGCCCAGCAGCGGCCCGTAGGTGAAGGCGATGAGGCGGAAGGCGAGCCAGAGCAGGTTGTCCATGCTCTTGAGGCACAAGGCCACGACCATGAAGAAGAGCCCGAAGCCCACGAAGGAGAGCTTGGAGACCTTGACCACCTGGGCCTCGGTCTTGCCCTGGCCCCAGAACGGCTTGTAGAAGTCCATCGTAAAAGCCGTGGACAAAGAAGCCAGGGCGGAGTCGGCGCTGCCCATGGCGGCCGAGGCCACCGCGGCCAAAAGCAGCCCGCGCAGGCCGTGGGGCATGACGCCCAGGATGAAGCGCGGGAAGATGTGGTCGTTGTCCGTCATGCCCGCGATGAGCTCGGGGTGCACGCGCGCGTAGGCGTAGAGCCCCACGCCGATGCTCAGGAAGAGGAAGGTGATGGGGATGCCGGCCAAGCCCCAGGCCATCAGGCTCCAGCGCGCCTTGCGGTTGTCGTTGCAGGCCAGCAGGCGCTGCACCATGTCCTGGTCCGTGCCGTAGGCGGCCGAGGAGTTGAAGAAGCCCCAGATGGTCATCAGGGCCATGAGCCAGAGGTTGTCGGGCTTGTACATCTCGGTAAAGTTGAACTTGTTGTAGGGAGTCCCGTCGGCGGTCATGGCGTGGCGGCCCGCCTCGATGATGGCGGGCACGCCGCCCGGCACCTGAGTGACGATGTAGATCAAGGCCGAGACCGCGCCGGTCACCAGCAGACCGAACTGCATCAGGTCGGTCCAGGCGATGGCCCGGCCGCCGCCCAGGGTCGTGTAGGCCAGGATGCCGCCCACCACGATGACCACGCAGTGCGGGTAGGAGAGGCCGCCGCCCGAGACCACTTCCAGCACCTTGGCGATGGCCACGATGCGCACGGTCGAGGCCAAGGAGCGCGTGAGCAGGAAGTAGGCGGAGCAGGTGGTGCGCGCCGGAGGGCCGAAGCGCTCGGCCACGGCCTGATAGATGGAGGTCACGCGCAGCTTCTGGAAGTGCGGCAGGAAGACCATCGCGATGAAGATGGTGGCCGCGATGTCGCCCGGATTGCTCAGCAGGTAGCGATAGTCGGAGGAGAAGCCCTCGGCCGGGGTGCCGATGAAGGTCAGGGCGCTGATGCAGGTGGCCACGAAGCTCGCGGTGGTGACCAGCCAGGGGATGGAGCGGTTGGCCAGGAAATAGTCTTCCGTGGTCTTGGAGGTGCGGTGCGCGGCCCACCAGCCGATGCAGGCCAGGACCGCGACGTAGCCGGCGAGGATGGCTCCGTCGAGCCAGCCCAGGTTGAGTTCAGCGGGCATCGGGCAATTGTAACACAATGCGGGCCCAAAAAGCGCGCCAAAGCCGCGACCTCCGTGGTCTCGGTGAGCTTCTTGAGGGGCACGGCGCGGCGCAGCCGCTCCAGGACCTCGGCCTCGCAGAGCCCGGTCTTGGCCGCGCTCATCTTCAGCACCGCGTCGCGGCCCATGTCCGTGAGCATGAAGCCGGGCATGATGGCGTTGACCGTGACCCCGTGCCGGGCGACCTCGGCCGAAAGGCTGCGGGTCAAGGAGTTGAGGCCCGCCTTGGCGGAGGCGTAGGCGGCCAAAGACTCGGCGGGCTGCGCGGCCGTGATCGAGGAGATGTTGACGATGCGGCCCCACTTCCGGCCCACCATGCCGCCCGCCACCGCCCGGCACAGCAGGGCCGGAGCCACCAGGTCGGTGAAGTAGGTCCGGACCACGTCGTCCGGATCCGCCTCGGCCAGCGGCCCGGGCTTGCCCCAGCCCGCGTTGTTGATCAGGATATCCACCTTCCCCAGCAGCTCCGGGCCGATGCCGGCCAGGAGCTCTTCCACGCCGGCGCGGGTGGAAAGGTCCCCGCCCGCGGCGCGGATCCCGCAGCCCGGAGCGGCGCGTCGCACCTCGTCCGTCGCGGCCGCGAGGTGCTCAACGCTGCGGGCGGCGAGTATGAGCTGGGCGGCGTCCGGGGCGAAGGCGCGGGCCAAAGCCAGGCCCAAGCCGCGGCTGGCTCCGGTGATCATGACGGTCCTTTTGGTCATACGGTCCTCTCCTGGGCCGGTCTCAAGATGAACACGACGGCTATGGCGGCCAGCACCAAGCCGTGGAACAAGGCCGCGACGGCCGCGACCGACAGCCGCTGCAAAGCCAAAGGCACGGCCAAGAAGCCCAGCGCGAAGCCGGTGCGCACGGCCAAGCCGCTCAAGGCGAAGATCTTGCCGCGCACCGCGTCGGGCACCTGCTGCATGTAGGTGGTGAAGTAGGTCTGGTAGGTCCCGTCGCCCACGCCGGCCGTGAAAGAGGCCAGCGCGATGAACCAGGGCAGGCGGGTCTGGAAGATGAGGATCATGCCCGCGGACATCAAGGCCGTGAAGGCCAGGTACAAGGTCTCCGGCCGCAGGCGCTGGAGCCAGGCCATGCGGTTGAGCTGGTAGATGCCGGCCACGTTGCCCCAAGCGTAGAAGAAAAGGATGAAGCCGTAATAGTACATGGGCTTCTCCGGCCGCAGGAGCTTGGAGAACACCGGCCAGCCGATATTGTGCGAGCCGCTGGCGAAGGTGTCGAGCAGCAGGATGAGCAGGAACAGCGCCACGATCCGAGAGTTGGGCAGCCTGTCGATCTCCCGGAACCCGGAGCGCAGCTTCTCCATGAGCCCGCCGTCCTCCGGCGCCGGCGCGCGGCCCTCGCTGGTGCGCATGGAGAGCCGCCAGAGCACGCCGGCCGAGACCAGGTAGGTGGCCGCGTCGATGATGAAGAGCGCATCGTAGCCCTTGAAGAGGAGGCCCGCCCCGGCCGCGCAGAGGCCCGCGGCCGCCACCACCAGGTTGCGGCCGCCGATAAGCCAGGAGTTGGCGCGCAAGGTGTCCTGGCTGCCCAGGATGACGGGCGTGGCGGCGTTGAGGGCCGTGTCGAAGAGCGTGGAGAAGGCGCCCAAGAGCGCCATGAGCAGCACGATGTAGACCTTCATCCAGGACTGCGGCAGGACCACCAGAAGGAGCATGGCCGCGGCGAGCGCGAGGTCCGAGACTATCATGAGCCGCTTGCGGTCCATGCGGTCCACCGCGTGGCCGATGAAGGGCGTGGCCGCGATGCCGGAGAGCACCTTCACCGCCAAGGTCAGCCCCATCCAGGTGGGCGAGTCGGTCAGCTCCAGCATGTAGACGTTGAGCGCTATCATGCTCAGATAGGTCCCGAAATTGGAGGTCAGCCGCGCGGTGACCACCGCGACGAAGGGGAAGCTCAGGCGGCCTTGCGGTTCAGCCATTTCTCAAGGGTAGAGACGGACTGCTGGGCGTAGAGCTGCGGCAGCTCCCGGCGGGAGAGGCGACGCGCGGCTTGCTCCACGGCGCGGATGCCGATGGGATAGACCGGAGAGTAGTAGCGCGCCTGCCGGACGTGGTAGCGCAGGCGGCCGCGGATGACGGCCTCGGAGTAGCCCAGCTCCCGGCGCAGGATGTCCAGGGCCAGGGCCTCGGGCGGACGCCGCGCGATGTTGACCCGGTGCCAGCAGTTGTAGAAGACGCGGTGCAGGAACTTCTCGACCTGGGCCGAGAGCTGGGAGGAGTCGTCGAGGACCGGGCCGTAGAGGCGGTCCGAGTTGACCGCGAGCCCCTCGTTGACCGCGTTCTCCGGGGAGTAATAGGTGTCGACCAGGTCCAAGGCGTCGGTGCGGCCCCGGTCCACGCGCCGCTGCTTGAGCAGGTAGTAGAGGTGGTGGCCGGGCACGGCCTCGTGCGAGACGAAATTATGCAGGAAGTTCTCCGTGAACTCGGTCTCCAGGGCGATGCCCAAGGTCCCGCGGCCGCCGCCCTCGTAGCGGTAGAAGCAGGGCGGGTCGCCCCGGCCCGGCACCGCGACGCGCAGCTCGCCCTCACAGACCAGCCTGCGCAGGCGTCCTCCCAGCTTGGCCGCGGTCCGGTCCACGAAGCCCAGGACGTAGTCCGAGAGCCGGCGGCGGCTGGAGAAGCGCACCTTGCGCTTGGAGCGGCTGAACTCCGCCGCAGAAGAGAAGCCCTGCCCGCGCAGCAGCGCCCGGAAGCGAGCCAGCTCCCGCTCCAGGTCGAACGGCGCGATGAGCTCGGCCGCCAGGAGGCGGCGCACGGTCTCCGGGAACGGCCGCCTCTTCTTGAAGACGAAGACCTCGGCCTGGGCGATCACGCAGGCCAGGAGATCCCGCGCGTAAGTGCGGCGGAAGCGCGGCGCCTCGTCGCTCAGGCCCGAGGAGTCCAGGAGGGCCTGCAGCTCGCGCAGGCGCGCCAGGGCCCGGGCCGGCGGGATGCGGGCGGCGCGTCGGCGCAGGCGCTCGGGCGCCAGGCAGACATGGAGGAACTCGAAGTCCTTGAAAGCCCGGTCCAGGGCCAAGATGTTGACCAGGACCTCTTCGGCGAAGGTCATGGCCGGCCGGCTGCTGTGCGCGCCTCCACGATGGCCTTGTAGCAGTAGGGGTTGCGGCCGATGGTGCCCGAAGTGGAGAAGGCCATGCCCAGGCAGCCGGCCTTGCACACCGCGGCTTGGCCGCAGGCCTTGCAGGCGCCCTCCAGCTTGGCGGGGTCGTGGCGCCGGGTGTAGGCGAAGGCCGCGTCGTCGGCCCAGATCTCGGAGAGGGGGCGCTGGCGCACGTTGCCCGCGCTGAAGGCCTTGTCCTGCAGGGACAGGCAGCCCAGCACCGTGCCGTCGGCCTGGATGCCCACCACGTACAAGCCGGCGTTGCAGCCCTGCCACTCGTAGTCGCCCAGCAGCGCGTCGGTCACCGGATGGCAGTAGCCCAAGGAGTCGGCGGGCAGGATGCGCAGGCGCCCGGCGGTCGCCTTCTGCCAGCGCAGGATGTCGTCGCAGAGCGTGGTGAACTGCTCGGGCTCGAGGATGAGCTTGCCGCGCAGCTTGCCGGCGCGGCCGAAGGAGTTGACGATCTGCACCTGCCAGGCCTTGATCCCGTGGTCCAGCACGATGCCCAGCATCTTCTCCCGCACGGGAAAGTTGATCTTGTTGATGGAGCTGGCGGGATAGACCGGGATGCCGTAGTCCTTGCCCATGCGGAAGAGCTTGACCACCTTGGCGAAGGAGCCGGGCTTGCGGCGGATGAGGTCGTGGACGGCCTGGTCGCCGTCCAGGCTGACCCCGATGTGCTCCACGCCCGCCGCCTTCATGAACTCCATGTCGGACTCGGTGATGTTGTAGCCGTTGCTGATGAAGTTGACGCCCAAGCCGCGCTTGCGGATGTAGGCGACCAGCTCGCGCCAGCGGGGATAAAGGAAGGGCTCGCCTCCGGAGAGGGTGCAGTGGGGGACCTTGAGCTTCTTAAGCTCGTCGACCACCCCGCACCACTCCTCGAAGCTGAGGGAGTCGGGCCGGTCGCGGCGGGAGGCGTTGGAGCCGCAGTGGATGCAGGACATGTCGCAGCGCAAGGTGACTTCCAGCGCTGCGGCCTGCGGGCGGTATTTCGTTTTCATGCTAGAAACGCAACCAGGGTATCCCAGGCGCCTCGCGGGCACCGGAACCCCTGATTGGTCTTATCCTATGACGAAGGATCTATGGCTCGATGATGTAATACGGTCGGACGGCGCGCTTTTTCTTCATGATGAGATTATGCCAAAAACCCTGGGCCCCGACAAGGACCGAAAGCCCCAGTCGGGACTAGGCTTTCCAGCCCAGGCCGGCGATGTAGGCCTGTCCCGCGGAGACGCCCCCGTCGTTAGGCGGCAGCCTCTGGTGGGTATAGACCTGGAAGCCCGCGGCTTCGAGAAGCTCGGCCGCCTTCTCGTTCAGGCGCGCGTTCTGGAACACCCCGCCGGTCAGGGCCACGCGCTCCAGACCAGCGGCCTGGGCGACCTCCACGATCATCCGCGCCAGTCCGTTGTGGAAGCGCGCCGATATCCGTCCGGCCGGGACCCCGGCGCCGATATCATCGAGGGCCGCGCGCAGCATGGGCTCCCAGTCCGCGGCGCCGCCGGGATAGGCCCCGGTCTCGGACGCGTCGATGCAGTGCTCCAAAGACATGGCCGCCTGGCCCTCGAACGAGTTCTTCTGGCGCAGGCCCAGCAAGGAGGCCATCCCGTCGAAGAGCCGGCCCGCGCTGGAGGTGCGCGGGGAGAGCGCGGCGGAAGACGGGAGCTTTCGGGCCGCCTCCCAGCCTTCCGGGAAGAGCGGGGCGAGCCGGTCGAGGTCCAGGCCGAGCTCGGACAAGAGCCCCAAAGCGCAGCGCCGCGGCTCGCGCACGGCGGCCTCCCCTCCGGGCAAGGGGAAGGTGCGCAGATGCGCGAAGCGTCGGGCTCCCTTCTCGTCCACGATGAGGAACTCCCCGCCCCAGATGGTCCCGTCCGTGCCCAGCCCCAAGCCGTCCCAGGCCACGCCCAGCACCGGCGGGGCGATGTCCTGCTCGGCCATGAGCGCGGCCACGTGCGCGTGGTGGTGCTGGACGCGGACCACGGGCAGGCCCAAGGACTCGGCGTGTCGGCTCGAGGCGTAGTCCGGATGCAGGTCGCAGGCCGCGGACTCCGGCTTGAAGCCGTAGAGGCGGGACAGGTCCGCTATGGCGGCTCGGAACGCCTCCAGGCTGGCCGCGGTCTCCAGGTCGCCCAGGTGCTGGCTCACCACGATCTGGCGTCCCCAGCCCAAAGCGATGGTGTTCTTGAGGTGCGCGCCCAGCGCCAGGACCGGCCGCAGAGGCCGGCCCGTGCGCAGGGGCAGGGGCGCCAGGCCCCGGGCCCGGCGCAGGACCAGCTGGCGGCCGCGCGCCAGGCGCACGATGGAGTCGTCCGCGTGCCGGGCGATGGGGCGGTCGTTCATGAGAAAAGCGTCAGCCAAGCCCTTGAGCCGGGACTTGGCCTCCTCGTTGTCCTTGGCGATGGGCTCCTCGCTGAGGTTGCCGCTGGTGGCCACCACGGGGAAGCCCAGCTCCTTCATGAGCAGGTGGTGCAGAGGCGCATAGGGCAGCATCGCTCCCAGCCACGGATTGCCGGGCGCTGCCTCCTCCGTGATGAGAGGCCGCTCCGGCCGGCGGCGCAGGAGGACGATGGGCGCGGCCGCGGACTCGAGCCAGCCCGCCTCCAGGTCCGAGACCAGGCAGGCCTGCCGGACGCAGGCCAGGTCCGGGAACATCACCGCGAAAGGCTTCTCGTTGCGCCGCTTGCGCTCCCGCAAAAGCCTCACGGCGTCGGGCGAGCGGGCGTCGCAAAGGAGCAGGAACCCGCCGATGCCCTTCATGGCCAAGACCGCGCCTTGGCGGATGAAGCCCGCGGCCTGGCGCAGCGCCGAGCCGCCCTCGCACATGGCCGAGCCCTCCTGCTCCAGCCAGAGCCTGGGCCCGCAGTCCGGGCAGGCTATGGGCTGGGCATGGAAGCGGCGGTCCGTGGGGTCCTCGTACTCGGCCCGGCAGGCCGGGCAGAGGGTGAAGCCGGCCATGGTGGTGTTGGGCCTGTCATAAGGAATGCCGGCCTGGATGGTGAAGCGTGGACCGCAGAGCGTGCAGTTGGTGAAGGGGTAGCCTCGGCGGCGCGCTTGGGGCGCGTTGATCTCGGCCAGGCAGTCCGGGCAGGTGGCCAGGTCCGGCAGGACCCAGGCCGAAGGAGCGGAGGCCCCTTCGCTCTTCCTGATCTCAAAATCCTTGAAGCCGGCGGCGTCGAGCCAGACCGTCTCCACGGCGGCGATCACCGCGGCCCGGGGCTTCTCGGCCGCGATCCGCGCCGCGAAGCGCTCCAACAGGTCTTGGCCGCCGTCCACCTCTATGACCACGCCGTACGGCCCGTTGAGCACCCAGCCCTTGAGCCCCGTTTCCGCGGCCAGGCGGAAGACGAAGGGGCGGAAGCCCACGCCCTGGACCGCGCCGAATATGGAGAGGCGCAGGCGGCGCGCCGAGCCCGATGCGGGAGCCAAGCTAGCGGACTGCGCGGGAGCCTGCCACCTTGCGCAGGACCCGCTCCACCAGCCAGTCGGGCGTGGAGGCGCCGGCCGTGACGCCGATGCGCCGCGCCGCCCGGACCACGGCCGCGTCCAACTCGGAGCTGGACTGCACCGCCACCGTCCGGGGGCAGTGCCTGCGGCAGAGCGCGGCCAGGCGCGCGGTGTTGGCCGAGTGCTTGTCGCCCACCACGATCATCAGGTCCACCATCCCGGCCAGCTCCGCAGTCTCGCGCTGGCGGTCGCGGCTGGGCTTGCAGATGGTGTCGGAGACGACCATGGCCTTGGCCCGCCGCTTGACGACCGCCACGGTCTTGAGGAAAACCTCCTCTTCCTGCGTGGTCTGGGCCACGACGTTGACCTTGTCGAGGCGGGGGAGCTTCGCCGCCTCCTTGGGCCCGGCCACCACGAAAGCGTCGCGGCCCGCGTAGCCGAGCAGCCCCTTGACCTCGGCGTGCCCGCGGTCTCCCACGATGACCGTGGCGAAGCCCTGCCGGGCGTGCCTGCTGACGGCATATTGAGCTTTCTTGACCAATGGGCAGGTGGCATCGACCACTTCGAGGCCCTGCCAGCGCGCCTCGGCCTCCAGCTCGGGGGGGACGCCGTGCGCGCGGATGACCAGGACCCCGTCCTGGCCCTTGACCTCGGCCAGGGATTCCACGTCATGGATGCCTTCCGCCGCGAGCCGCGCGATGACCGCGGAGTTGTGCACGAGGGGCCCCAAGGTGTAGACGGGGCCTTTGCCGGCCCGGCTGAGCTCGCGCACGCGCGCGATGGCTTTCTGCACGCCCGGGCAGAACCCGGCGCTCTTGGCCAGCCGGACCTTGGAGTCTTTCTCCATATCCAGATTATATCAAAGCGGCGAGACGGGCCCATGCGCCTGGGCCAAAAGGCCCGCTCTTTTCGCGCCTCCTGCGAGTATAATATCTCGATGCGTTCTTTCGGCTTCTGCGCCGTCCTCCTGTTCTGCACACCGGCCCTGCGGGCCCAGCCCGCGCCGACCGCGGCCGTGGCGGACGACCGCCTGCGCGCCTGGCTCGCTACAGAGCCCAAAGTCCGGGAGAAGATCGCCCGGACACAGGGCTCGGCGGTGGTCCTGGTGGAGCCGGACCTCAAGGACGCGGTGGCCGACCGGCCCGCGGGCCCGCCCAGCCCGCAGCAGCCGGCTTGTCAGGACCTGAGGAGCTGCGCTGTCCCTCCCCTGACCCTGGACATCCCCCCCGGCGAGAGCGTGGAGGCGGCGATCCGGTCCATGCTGCGGCCTTGGATCTTGCTGGCTGACGCGCGGGGCACGCGGCTCGGCGTGGCCTCAGCCGGCTCCGAGGGCCAGGCGGTCCTGTCCATGAACCTCCAGGGCCTGGGCCTCTCGGGCGTGGAGCTCAACATCGCGCCCAAGCCGGGGTCAGGCACGCACCTGTGGTTCAGCCGCGGCCTGGAGCTGGCCGAGATCTACGCGCGCGAGCGCGAAACCATCAAGCAGCCTTAAACAAGACAGCCCCCGACAGGCAAAGCCTGTCGGGGGCTGTCTTTTACAACAGAAACGGATCAGCCCTGCATCTTGAGCGCGGTCAAGGCGCAGACCTTGGCGTCGCCGATGAGGTTGTCCAGGATGCAGTACTCGTTGGGCTGATGCGCGGTCTCGTCGAGCTTGGCCGAGACCACGGCGGGCAGGCCGAGCTTGCGGAACACCGCGGCCACGGTGCCGCCGCCGATGCCCATGGTCTTGGCCTTGACCCCGTGGACCTCCTTGATGGCCTCGCTGATCAGCTTGACCACCTCGGCGTCCGGCGAGGTCGGCGGCGCGGCCTCGGCGCGCTGCATGTCGTCGAATGAGATCTTGACGCCGTACTGCTTCTCCACGCCCTTGGCCAGCTTCTTGATCTCGGCTTCCACGGTCTTGAGCGGGTACTGGGGCAGGACCCGGCAGTCGTAGTAGAACACGTCCTCGCCCGGCAGGGTGTTGATGTTGGGGACGTTGGCGTCCTTCTTGGTCGGCTCGAAGGTGCTCATGGGCGGGCAGTAGAGCTTGTCCTTCTTGCCGAACTTCTTGTAGAGGCTCTGCATGCGGATGGCCAGGTCGCAGGCGGCCTTGAAGGCGTTGCGGCCCTGCTCGGGCATGGAGGCGTGGCACTGCTTGCCCCGGGTCGTGATCTTGAGCCACCAGAGGGACTTCTCCGCGACCTCCACCATGGAGCCGTCGGACTCGCCGCCGTCCGGGACCAGGAACATGTCGTCCTTGCCGAAGATCTCCGGATGGTTCTTGGCCAGCCAGATGGCGCCGAAGTCCGAGCCGGTCTCCTCGTCGGCCGCGAAGAGCAGGGCCAGGTCCACGGGGGGCCGGTAGCCGCAGTCCATCATGGCCTTGGCCACCAGGATGCTCGCGACCAGCGCCTGCTGGTTGTCCTCCACGCCGCGGCCGTAGAGCTTGCCGTTTTCCACGTGCAAGGTGTAAGGGTCGCTCTTCCAGAGCTTGCGCTCGCCCGGGGGGACCACGTCGGTGTGGGACATGATCCAGAGGGTCTTCTTCGAACTCTGGCCCTTCCAGCGCGCCACGATGTTGGGCCGGATGCTCATCTTGGCCTGGGGGTCGGGGCAGTTGTACCACTGGATCTCGTCGAACTTGAGCTTGCGCAGCTCGGCGTCGAGCCACTGGGACTTGTCGTGCTCGCCTTCGCCGCCGCTGGAGGGCGCGATGGCCGGGATGGCGGTCAGGCCCCGCTGCAGCTCCACGGCGTAGTCGCGGTAGCTGTCGATCTTCTGCAGAATCTGTTCTTTCATGGGAATCCCCCTTGAGCGGCTAGTCTAGCAGATTCGGGGTGGGCAGAAAATAAGCGATAATACGTCTCGCCCGCGAGGGCTCCATGAGATTCCTCATCCTGGCGCTCGACAATCTGGGCGACGCGGTCATGGCTTCCGCCGCGGCGGGCCCCATCAAGTCCCTGAGCCCGGGCGCGCGGGTGGGGCTCTGGACCAAGGCCTATTCCGCCCGCGTCCTGCACGGCCACCCGGACCTGGACTTCCTCCACGCCAGCGACCCCTTCTGGGACGCGGCACCCGGAGCGGGGAGAGGAGGTCTAAAAAAATTCCTTGAAACACTCCTGGAAGTCCGCCGGCAAAGATATGACGCCGCCTTCGTCCTGGGCACGGAATGGCGGCGGGCCTTGTGCGCTTTCCTCTGCGGGGTCCCGGAGCGCGTCGGCTACGCGGTGCGCAAGAGCGGACCGCTGCTCACTTTGCGGGTCCCGTGGGAGGCTCACGGGCCTCACACCATAGACGACCACTTGGCCTTGGTGGAACACTATTTCAAGGCGAGACTCGATCACCCAGGCTCCTGGCCCAGGCTGGGGCTCTCTCAAGACGAGACGGAGCTGCGGGACAAGGCGCGCGCGCGCCTAGGTGGAGGGCCGGTGGTCGTCCTGCATCCCTTCTCCGGCGAGCCCCTGCGCCAATGGCCCATGCCGGGATTCTGCGCGTTCATCGAAGAGTTCTCCTCCCGCTTGCCCGAAAGCCGCTTCGTGCTCTTCATCGGAGCCAAGGACGAGGCCTTAGTGGACCGGCAAGCCGCGGCATTGCAGCGGGACAATGTCTGGCTGCCGGAGGACCAGTCCATCGCCAACATGAAGGCGGTCATGAGCCTGGCTCGGCTCTTCATCGGCACCGATTCCGGGCCCGGGCACATCGCGGCCGCCCTGGGCATCCCCGTCCTGAGCCTGGCCGGGCCGCATTCCCAGGTCGAGCGGCATCGGCCCTGGGGCAAGACCGTCCGGCTGCTCAGGACCGGCTCTTTAGAGCGCCTCTCCGCCTCCGATGTCGCCGACGCGGCGCAGGGATTGCTCTGATGCTGGCCATGTTCGGCTTCATCGCCACGGTCATCCTCGTCTACCTGGGGATGCAGTACTACGTGGCCTTCTGGCTGCTGCGCAATTTCCCGGCCCTGCCGCTCTCCCCCCAGGCCGCCCGCGTCACGGTCCTGCTCCTGGCCTTGAGCTTCCCCTTCTCCATGGTCTGCCTGCGGCATTTCCGCGGGTCCTGGACCGCGGCCTTCGCTTATCTCTCCTTCATCTGGCTCGGCTTGGTCCTCATCTGGCTGGCCAGCGCGGCAGCCGGCGACCTGGTCCTGCTCGCGGCCCGGCTGCGGGGCGGGGCCGAGGCCCTGCGCCCCTGGGTCCGGCTGGCCGTGCTGGCCGCGGCCGCGGCCGGAGGCCTCTGGTCGCTCTACAACGCGGCGCGCATGCCCGCGCTGCGGGAGGTCGAGATCGCCCTGCCCAATCTGCCCCGCGAGCTCGACGGCTTCACCGTGGTGCAGCTCTCCGACCTGCACCTGGGCGTGACCGTGCCCCTGGGCAAGTTCTCCCGCATCGTGGCGCAGGTCTCGGCACTCAAGCCCGACTTGGTGGTCCTGACCGGAGACATCCTCGACGCCGGGCTCAACGACGAGGAGGGCTTCGCGGCCATCGGCTCGGGCCTGCGGGCCCGGCTCGGGGTGCTCGCGGTGCTGGGCAACCACGAGTTCTATCATGGGGCGGCGGCCTCCGCCAAAGCCTTCCAGAGCATGGGCGCGCGCCTGTTGCGCGACGAGGTCCTGGTCCTGCCCGGCGGGCTGCAGGTCGCGGCCGTCGACGACGTGCGCACTGCGGGCCTCTCCGCGGCTGACGTCGCCGCGGTGCTCTCCAAGCTCGACGCCTCCAAGCCTTCGCTCTTCCTGTCCCATCAGCCCATGTATTTCGAGACCGCGGCGCGGGCCGGCGTGGGCCTGATGCTCTCCGGCCACACCCACAAAGGCCAGATCTTCCCCTTCAACCTCATCGTGCGCCTGGTCTATCCCCATTTCAACGGCCTCTACCGCGACGGGGGCAGCCTCCTCTACGTCACCTCCGGGACCGGGCAGTGGGGCCCGCCCATGCGCCTGTTCACCCGGGCCGAGGCCGTGCGCTTCACCTTGCGCCGCGGCTAATTGGTATAATAATGACTAACCAGTCAGTCATTACCATGAGACCCGCGGCCGCTTCCGCCAAGAAGGACGCCATCCTAGCCGCCACCCGCCGGCTGTTGGTCGAGCGCGGCTTCCAGGACCTCACCTTGGACGAGGTCGCGCGCGCGGCCGGGGTGGCCAAGGGCACGCTCTTCCTTTATTACAAGAGCAAGGATGCCCTGTTCTCGGCCGCTTTCGGCGACCTGGTCGACCAGCTCGGCGGCCGCCTCGACGAACTCCTGGCCTCGGATCGGCGCGGCCGCGCTCTCCTGGCCGAGACCGCGCGCGCCATCCTCTCCCACCACGACCGCAACCGCGACTTCATGGCCCATTTCGGGGCCGGTCGGTTCCCGGCCTGCGGCGCGCGCTCCGCGGAGCGCCTCATGGACAAGTTCCGCGAGAACGGCCGCCGCGTCACCCGGATCCTCCAGCGCTGCGCGGAAGACGGGCTCCTCCCTGCCGGCGACTTCGTCTACGAGTCCGCGGCGCTCTTCGGCCTCTGCCGCAGCGCCATGCTGGAGAAGCTCATCCGCGGCTCCGCAGGCCGGGTGGAGGACCAGACCGACAAGGTGCTGGGGTTCTTCCTGCACGGCGCCCGGGGGAAGGCATGAAGCGGGTCTTGTGCGCCGTCCTGGCCGCGGCTTTGGCCGCGGGCTCCGTGTGCGCGCCGGTCCGGGCGCAGGCGGACTCCTGGGGCGCGCCGCCTCCGGCGGAAGCGGACCTGGCGCAGTGTTACGCCTGGGCCAAAGAGCAGAGCGAGACTTTGCGCATGCAGACGGAGCAGATCTACCAGATCGAGCAGCAGTTCAAAGCCGCCATGGCCGGCGTCCTGCCCAACCTCAGCTTCAACGCCTCGGACAAATGGCTGGACCCCGGCTCCAATCTCGCCAATCCGCAGCCCCAGGTCAATTTTGCCCTTTCCCAGACGCTTTTCTCCGGTCTGCGCGAGTTCGCGGCCATGGCCGCGTCCAAGCACCAGGGCCAGGCGGCCGAGCTCCAGCTCAGGCACGCCTACACATCCCTCTACCAGGACGTGGCCAACTCCTTCTATCTGATCGTGAACCTGCAAGGCCAGCTCGCCAACATCCTGGCCGCGGAGAACCTCAGCGAAAGCCGCATCAAGGAACTGCGCCGTTGGGTGGACCTGGGCAAGTCCCGCCACAGCGAGGTCGTCCTGGTGGAGTCGCAGGAGGCCGCCTACGAGGCCCAGGCCGCGGCCCTGCGCGGCCAGATCGACGTGGCGCGCGACCTGCTCTCCTTCCTGACCGGCCAGGACATGAGCGGGGCGAAGCTCGTAGACCGCCTGGAGCGCGTCCGCGGATTGGACCCCGAGGAGACGCTGCTGGCTCGGGCGCAGGCCCGCTACGACGTGCAGGCTCTGCATAAGCAAGTGCAGGCGCAGGAAGACCAGGTGCGCATCGCCAAGGGGGCCTGGGCCCCGACCGTGAGCTTCCTCGGAGACTACTACCTCAAGCGCACGCCCGCCCTGGATCCCAGCAAGTGGGACGCCGGGGTCACGGCCAGCCTCCCCCTGTTCTCCGGCGGCGGCCAGCTGGCTGCGGTCCGGCTGGCCAAGTCTCAACAGAGCCAGGCCCAGTACAATTTCGAGCTGGGCCTGCGCCAGGCGCGCTCCCAGATCCACAGCACCTACAACACCTTGCGCGCCTCCGTGTCCCAGGCCGTCGCGTCGGAGAAAGCCTTCGCCAAGGCCAATGAGAGCTACACCCTGCAGCAGAAGGAGTACCGTCTGGGCCTGGTGAGCAACCTGGACGTGCTCGCGGCACTCAACTCCCTCCTGAGCGCCAAGCTGACCTTCGACCAGATCGTGGTGCAGAGCGAGCTCAACCTCCTGCTGCTCAAGGTCTCCACCGAGGAGCTGCCATGACCCTCTCCGACGTCTCCATCAAGAACCCGGTCTTCGCCTGGATGCTCATGATCGGCCTCATGGCCTTCGGCTGGATCGGCTTCCACCGCATGGGCATCAGCCAGCTGCCGGACGTGGACTTCCCGGTGGTCACCATCACCGTGACCTGGGAGGCGGCCGCCCCCGAGATCATGGAGACCCAGGTCGCGGACATCATCGAGGACGCGGTCATGGGCGTGGAGGGCATCCAGGACGTGTACTCCACCTCCAGCATGGGCCAGACCCGCATCACCGTCGAGTTCAACATCAACCGCAACATCGACGTCGCGATGCAGGACGTGCAGAGCTGCATAGCCCAGGCCCAGCGCAACCTGCCCGCGCAGATCGACCCCCCCATCATCCAGAAGGTCAACCCCGAGGACCAGCCCATCATCTGGCTGGTGCTCAAAGCCAAGCCGGGCGCCGAGGTCTCCTTGATCGAGCTCTCCCGCTACGTCAGCGAGCAGCTCAAAGACGACCTGGCCATGGTCCCCGGGGTGGGCAACATCAACCTGGGCGGCTACATCGACCCCAACCTGCGGGTCTGGCTCAACGCCGACGAGATGGCCAAGCGCGAGATCACGGTCGAGGACGTCCTCGACGGCATCAGGACCGAGCACGCCGACGTCCCGGCGGGCTACATCGACAACGGGCCCAAGGAGTTCAACGTCCGGGTCTACGGCGAGGCCTACACTCCCGAGGAGTTCTCCCACCTGGTCATCCCCAACCGCGTGCGCGGCGGCTCGCGCTACCGGATGTTCCATTTCAAGGACATCGCCGTCATCGAAGACGGGCTCAACGACATCCGGCGCCTCTCCCGCGCCAAGGGCCAACTGGCCGTGGGCATGGGCGTCATCAAGCAGCGCGGCACCAACGCCGTGGCCGTGGCCGACGCGGTCAAGAAGCGGATCAAGGAGCTGCAGGCCACCTTGCCCAAGGGCATGACCATCGAGACGGTCTTCGACGCCAGCCAGTTCATCAAGGACTCCGTCAACGAGCTGGAATCCGAGCTCATCCGCTCGGTGATCCTGACCTCCTTGGTCTGCCTGCTCTTCCTGGGCTCCTGGAGCGCGACGCTCAACGTCCTGCTCGCCATACCGACCGCGATCCTCGGGACGTTCATCGTCCTCTACTTCTGCGGCTTCACCATCAACAGCTTCACCATGCTGGGCCTCTCGCTGGTCATCGGCATCATCGTAGACGACGCCATCATGGTGCTGGAGAACATCGCCCGCTACCGGGAGCAGGGCCTGACCAAGGTGCGCGCGGCTCTGGTCGGAGCCCGGGAGATCACGGGCGCGGCCCTGGCCGCCTCCGTCGCCATCCTGGCCATCTTCATCCCGGTCATCTTCATGCAGGGAATCGTGGGCAAGTTCTTCTTCCAGTTCGGGGTCACCATCTCCGCGGCGGTCATGATCTCCTTGATCGAGGCCTTGACCATCGCGCCCATGCGCTGCTCGCAGTTCCTGCAGATCGAGCGCACCAACCCCGTGTCGCGGGGCGTGGACGCCTTCATGAACCGCCTGCGGGACGGCTACCGCGCCAGCCTGGCGCGCTGCCTCGACCGGCCCAAGACGGTCCTGGCCGGCGCCTTGCTCCTCTTCGCGCTCTCGCTGAGCTTCCTCTGGTCCCTCAAGAAGGAGTTCATCCCCTCCCAGGACATGAGCCGGGTCATGGTCAACGTCACTCTGCCCCTGGGCGTCTCCATGGAGCAGACCGACGGCCTCTTCAAGAGGGACATCGAGCCCTGGCTCAACGCCCGGCCCGAGGTGGACCTGGCCTACGCCATCATCGGAGGAATGGGCGGCGGCGGGGTCAACACGGGCGCCTTGATGGTGACCATGCTGCCCAAGGAGAAGCGGCCGCGCATCGGCGCCGACCATCATCTGGAGACCCAGCAGGACTTCATGGGCATCCTGCGCAAGCAGCTCAGCGGGGTCGCGGGCGTCGAGCGGGTCTCGATCCTGGACATGTCCCAGAGCGGGTTCTCGGCCAAGCGGGGCTATCCCGTCCAGTTCATGGTGCAGGGCCCGGACTGGGACAAGCTGGCGGAGCTCTCCGGCGTCTTCAGGCGGAAGATGAAGGACTCCGGCCTCATGACCGACATCGACACGGACTACAACCCGGGCATGCCCGAGATCCAGATCCGGCCGGACCGGGCCAAGACCGCGGAGAGCGGCATCACCTCCCGGGCCATCGGCGACACCATCAACGCCATGTTCGGCGGGATCAAGGCGGGCAAGTTCACGGGCCGGGGCAAGCGCTACGACGTGCGCGTGCGCCTGGCGGACAAGGACCGCCACACCCCCAAGGACCTCTCCCGCATCTGGGTGCGCAACAACTACGCGCAGGTCATCCCCCTCTCCGACGTGGTCAAAAGCGAGATCAAGCCCGCCCTCTTCGCGGTCACCCGCTACAACCGCCAGCGCTCCATCACCGTCTACGCCAACCCGGCCAAGGGCAAGTCCCAAGGCGAGGCCCTGGCCGCGGTCGATAAGATCGCCCGGGAGATCCTGCCCGAGGGCTACCACATCATCCTGGCGGGCAACGCCCAGCTCTTCGCGGACTCCTTCAAGAGCCTGGGCTTCGTGCTCCTGCTGGGGGTCTTCGTGGCCTACATGGTTCTGGGGACCCAGTTCAACAGCTTCATCCACCCGGTCACGGTGCTCATGGCTCTGCCCTTCAGCGTGACCGGGGCGCTCATGGCCCTGGCCCTGACCCACCAGAGCCTCAACATCTACAGCATGATCGGCCTCATCCTGCTCATGGGCATCGTGAAGAAGAACTCCATCCTGCTCGTGGACTTCACCATCGAGCGCCGCAAGCACGGCTTGCCCCTGCGCGAGGCCCTGCTCGACGCCTGCCCCATCCGCCTGCGCCCCATCCTCATGACCTCGGCCGCGACCATCGCGGGCGCTTTGCCGGTGGCTTTGGCCCGCGGCACGGGCTCGGAGCTCATGGTGCCCATGGCCGTGACCATCGTAGGCGGGGTCGCGGTCTCGACCTTCCTGACCTTGTTCGTGGTGCCCTGCTTCTACAAGGTGATGTCGCGCTTCGAGAGCCACCGGCACGACCAGGAGCTCAAGGAAGCCCTCACCGAGCTCGGCGAACTGCCCGCCGCGGCGGCCTCGGCCCGGGACTAGCCTCCTGTGAAAATGCGATCAGCCTGCGCGTTCTGGATCCTGGCGCTGACCGGACTGTCCGCGCGCGCCCAGGCGGCCGCCCCTTCGGGCTTCTTCACCAGCCAGCTGGCGCCGGAAAGGAACTCCGTCGAGTATCAGGTCCGGGAGACCCCGGCCTCGCGCCGGCAAGACCCCGCCATCCTGGACAACCGCCTCCGGGGGCTCTTCGTCCTGGCCGAGTCCTCCGCGACCACATGGTCCTTGCAGCAGAGCCTGGGCTCCTTCCACCTCAGCAATTCCCCGGTGATCCCGGGGACCGGGCTGGCTGTCCCCCGAGACCTGCGGGAGGTCGAGACGGGCGTGAACTTCCGGCGCCGCCTGGGCGACCGGCACGACTGGGGCCTCTCCGCGGGCGTGGGCTCGGCCAGCGACCAGCTCTTCGACAGCATCCATGAGACCTCCCTGCGCGCCACCGCCGCCTATCGCATCCCCTCCCGGGAGATGAACTCCTGGCTCTTCCTGCTCGCCTACTCGAACAACAGGCAGTTCGCCAACAACGTCCCGCTGCCGGGCGTGGCCTACATGGTCCGCTCCCCGGAGCACGGCCTCGAGGCGATCCTGGGCCTGCCTTTCCTGGCGGTCAGCTACAAGCCCACGCCGGACTGGAGCGGCCGGCTCGCCATCTTCGGCCCCAACAACCTCTCCGTGGAATGGGCCTGCCTGAGGTGGAAGCCCGCCCAGGCCTACGCCGGCTTCGACTGGAGCCAGCGGGAGTGGCTGCGCGCCCATAGGCCGGACAACTCCCAGCGCTTGTTCTTCGACGAAAAAAAGTGGACGCTGGGGACGCGCTTCCCCCTCGCCGGGAAAGTCCGCCTGGACCTGGCCGGGGCCTACGAGTTCAACCGCCGGTTCTACGAGAGCGACCGGGCGCGCAGCTCCGGCGTGCCCGCCGCGGAGTTCAAGCCGGCCTGGTCTTTTCAGGCCAAGGCCGGCATCGACTGGTAGGGCCGCGCTAGCAGGCTGCTGATAAAGTCCGTTCTGCGAGCGCCCGGCGGCCGTCTGCCGGGAGCAACCGACCCGCGCACCTGCCCGTAAGGAGGGCGGGCAGGTACCGTGCGTCGATAACGCACGGAAGCGGGGCGGCAGAACCCATCCGATAGGTTGCACGAAGGATGGCTCCTTCGGCGCGACTGGCCCAGACAGGCTGCGCCTGTCTGGGCCAGTTCGGGGATGGACTGTTGCCCGCTACCGAAAGGACTGTGTCCGGACATAGTCCTTTCCGCAGGAGGGTTTATCAGCAGCCTGCTAGGGCTTGGGCTTGGCGGCCTTCTTGAGGGACTCCATCAGGCGCTTGGCCGCGTCGTCGGCGGCCGCGGCCGCGGTGTCGCCCGCTCCGGAGGTCGAGCCGGTCCAGAGGAGCACCCCCGTGGCCGCGTCTACCAGCTTGGCCGAGAAGGCCACCGTCGCGGGGGTCTGGTAGGTCGCGGGGATCTGCTCTTCGGTCGTGGTCACGTCGTAGTGGCCGAGCACCCGCTGGGTGCGCACCTCGCCTTTGCGTCCGGTGACCTGCACCGTATCATAGACCGGATTGTAGGCCACGTTGCTCACGTTCTGCATGTAGACCTGGGTCTGCTCCGCCGTGAAGCCGGTCACGCTGCCCAAGACCAAAGCCTGGACCGAGAGCAGACGCCCCAGCTTCTGGATCGCGTCCGGGGCTACCGCGGCCGACTGGTCGAAGGCCTGCTCCTGGAGGATGCGGTGCACCTGGCCCCGCTCGACGAGGCTGTAGCCCGCCGCCAGCAGGTAGGGCTCCATGGCTTGGCTGGCGATCTGTCCCGTGCCGGCGCCGCCCGGCCCGTCCGCGAAGTCCAGCAGGGCCACCCGGCCCACCTTGCCCAGGTCGAAGCCCGGCTTGACCGCCACCACCGGAACTCTGGCGCAGCCGCAGGAGAGTGCGACGGCGAGCATGAACACGGCCGGAATCTTCTTCATCGGCGTCACTTGGCGGGCTCCGGCTGGGCCAGGGCCTTGCGGCAGCCCTCGCCGAGCTTGGCGGGGTCGGCCTTGATGCAGGCCAGCACGCCGTCCGCCGCGGCGCTGGCCTGCGCGCAGAGCTTCTCCGCGTCTTCCCGGCAGGCGGCGGGGATGCGCTCCTTGGTCACCCGGCGGCCGGCTTGGAGCTTGCGCACGCGCTCCGCGCAGACCGTAGAGAGGCGAGGCACCGAGTCCTCCAAGCATTCCATGAGCTCATGACCTTCCTTGCCGGAGCAGAGCTTGGCGGAGTCCTCCCGGCAGTCCTTCTTGAACTCCTCGCCCTCGGCGCGCATGCGCGCGAGGTTCTCCTGGCAGGCCGGGGAGAGATCCTTCTTGTGGGCCTCCAGGCAATGCAGGCGCCGCGGTCCGGAATCCTTGGGGCAGAGCTTGCGCGCATCCTCGCGGCAAGCCCGGCCGTGGTCGGCCCAGGCGGGGGCCGTCAGGACAAGAGCAGACAAGATCAAACTCAGCGTCATAGTCGCCTCCTTCAGGGGGTCTTGGGCTTGCCGCCCTTCTCGATCTTGGCCCAAGTGTCGCGCAAGGTCACGGTGCGGTCGAAGACCAGCGCTCCGGGCTTGCAGTCCTTGGAATCGGCGCAGAAATAGCCCTGCCGCTCGAACTGCCAGCGGCCGCCCGGCTGGGCTTGCGCCAAGGCGGGCTCCACCCGGCAGCCCCGAAGCGTCTCCAAGGACTTGGGGTTGAGGTGCTTGCGGAAATCCTCCCCCTCCGGGATGTCGCCCGGGTCGGCGACGCTGAGGAGATGGTCGTAGAGGCGCACCTCGGCCTCGGCCGCGTGCCGGGACGAGACCCAGTGGATGGTGGCCTTGACCTTGCGGCCGTCCGGCGCATCGCCGCCGCGCGTGGCCGGGTCGTAGGTGCAGCGCAGCTCCGTGACCTTCCCGGAGGCGTCCTTGACCACTTTCTCCAGCTTGAGGAAGTAGGCGTAGCGCAGGCGCACCTCCTTGCCCGGGGTCAGGCGGTGGTACTTGGGCGGCGGGACCTCGCGGAAATCGTCTTCCTCTATATAGAGCTCGCGGCTGAACGGGACCTTGCGGCTGCCCATGGAGGGGTCGGCGGGGTGGTTGGCCGCGTCGAGCTCCTCGACCTTGTCCTCGGGGTAGTTCGAAAGGACGACCTTGACGGGCTTGAGCACCGCCATCATGCGCGGGCAGCGCTTGTTGAGGTCGTCGCGCATGCAGTCCTCCAGCAAGGCCACCTCGGTCGAGCTGTTGAACTTGGTGACGCCGATGCGGGCGCAGAAGTCGGCGATGGCCTCGGGCGTGTAGCCTCGGCGGCGCAGGCCCTGGAGCGTGGGCAGGCGGGGGTCGTCCCAGCCCGAGACGAGCTTTTCCTCCACCAGCTGGAGCAATTTGCGCTTGCTCATGACCGTGTGCTCGACGGAGAGGCGCGCGAACTCGATCTGCCGGGGGTGGCACTTGGCCGGGCCGTTGTCCAAGGTCCAATCGTAGAGCGGCCGGTGGTCCTCGAACTCCAAGGTGCAGATGGAGTGGGTGATGCCTTCGAGCGCGTCCGAGATGGGATGGGCGTAGTCGTACATGGGGTAGATGAGCCATTGGTCGCCCGTGCGGTGGTGCGTGGCGCGCTTGATGCGGTAGAGCACCGGGTCGCGCATGTTCATGTTGGGCGAGGCCATGTCGATCTTGGCGCGCAGGGTCTTGGCGCCGTCCGGGAACTCGCCTTTGCGCATGCGCGCGAAGAGGTCGAGGTTCTCGTCTACGGAGCGCTTGCGGAAGGGGCTCTCTTCCCCGGGCTTCTGGAAGTTGCCGCGCGTGCGGCGGACCTCGTCGAGAGGCAGGTCGCAGACATAGGCCTTGCCGCGCTTGATGAGTTCGAGGGTGTAGTCGTAGATCTGCTCGAAGTAGTCAGAGGCGAAGAAGAGGTTGCGGCCCCAGTCGAAGCCCAGCCAGCGGACGTCCTCCTGGATGGAGTCCACGTACTCCACGTCCTCGGCCGCGGGGTTGGTGTCGTCGAAGCGCAGGTTGCAGGTCCCGTTGAACTGCCGGGCGATGCCGAAGTTGAGGTGGATGGACTTGGCGTGGCCGATGTGGAGGTAGCCGTTGGGCTCGGGCGGGAAGCGGGTCACGACCTTGGCGTGCTTGCCGGACTTCAAGTCGGCTTCCACGATGTCGCGGATGAAGTCGCTGCTGGGGGCGATGGGCGGCTCAGAGGCGGTGGTCGTCATGGGCTGGGCTCCGGGGCGGGACTCAGGATATGCGATCCTGAGTAGATTTTATCAAGAAAGGGGCTGCGCCCGGTAGGACTTGAACCTACGACCCTCCCGTTATGAGCGGGGTGCTCTGACCAACTGAGCTACGGGCGCATGTGTTGATTTTACAACACTTTCCCAAGGCGCTGGGTCGCTGAGTCGCGCCGACGGCGCGCGGTGGCAGACTACGGGGAGTTTTGGGACGGGGACAGTTCAAGATGCCCGTCCTTCACTCGCCCCCCCAAAGGCTCCGTCGCTGTTGTCGTGCTTGCCGCAGGGACTGGCTCTGGTCTCTGGGCGGGCTGGGTGGCCAGGGACTCTACTGATCGGATCTCTTCGAGGGGATATTTCGTGCTGAAAAAGCCGCCATCTACCGGTCTTACCGAGATCGAATCTCTGCCATAGGAGTTATAGCGTCTAAAGACACCTTCGACGGGCTGGGCCTGGGCTTTCAAGAAGGTGATCCGTATGGGAGTGCCGGCATTCATGCCTGAGAACAATCGCCGCAGAGACTTGATATCCCGACTTGCCGCCGTGTCTGGAGCCTCCGCATGATCGCGGGGGCGCGCGAGATATCCGTATCGAATGGCCGTGCCTGTCAACCGAACGTCGCAAAAGCAGTATAGGCACAGTCCCCTGAAGGGGAAATACTCGCACTCGCTATCCCCGACGACGTCGATCAGCGTGTCGGCGTCAGGCCTCTTCTGCAAAGCATCCAAGATCGCCGCTCGGGATGCGTAATCGATGATGCTGGCCTGCGGGAAGCCGAAGAAATAGTTCTCACGCGCCGCGCCGGACGCCGTCCCGACGACCTCTTCTGGCCCAGGCCCCATCGCAGCCGAAGGGATCGACAACGGCCTTTTGATCGCGCAGCCAGCGACGCTCAGCGCAAGACAGACCGGCAAGAGCTTTTTCATGAGAAGCTGATTCTCTCGCTCAATGGCAGGATTTTACAACACTTTCCCAAGGTGCCGGGTCGCGCTCATAAACAGCGGACCTCCCGCCGGGGACGACCTGGCGGGAGGTCCGTTGGGCTTTATGGTTCTGGACGGTCTAGTTGAGGTGCTTGCTGACGAGCTTGGTCATCTCGAACATGTTGACCGTGTTCTTGTGGAAGATGACCTTCAGGTTCGCGTCGGCGTTGATGTTCCGCTTGTTCTTGGTGTCCTGCAGCTTGTTCTTCTTGATGTACGCCCAGAGCTTCTTGACCACTTCCGTGCGCGGAAGGGGCTTGTTGCCGACGACCTTGGCGAGCTCGGTGCTGGGGGTGAGGGGCTTCATGAATGCGTTCTTCTTGATCATTATGGTTCTCCTGTGGGGTCCGGAATGAGCATCAATTTTGCATGATTTCCCGTCTCAGGTCAATGACGGGGGACGGCGCCTGAACGCCGACACGCTCAGGGGATGCACGCCATCACCTGCTTGAACTGCTCTTCGCTGCGGCCCACGATCTCCACCGTCTTCTCGCAGCCGTTCATCCCCCGCAGGATGTTGACCTTGAGCGGCGGGACCTCGAAGAACTCAGCCAGGTAATCCTTCAGCGTCGCGTTTGCCTTGTCGTCCATCGCCGGGGCCGTGACCCGGACCCGAAGAACGCTTCCGATGCGGTTGACTATCTCGTTGTCTTCTGCGCCTGGCATGAGACGGACTTTGACTATCATGCAGTACCCTCCCTACCATCTGCGAGCCTGCCTGAACGCCGACCGAGTCGTCGCTGTTGCCACCCTTGGAGAATCGCGCCTATCCCAATCGTCTTCTGGCGCTATGGGGATTTGGGGAGACCTATATGATACCTCAGAATCGCCCTAAAAAAACGGCCCATATCGACCGGGGGGCGACGCGCAGGCATGTGTCAACTACGCATTGACGGGAGGGTAAAGCGGGGGGTACACTATTAGATGGCAATATCGGGAGAGAACAAGCTGTTTCTTCCTATATGCGCCCTGTCGTTTGCCCTCCACGCCTCCCTCCTTTCGCTGGCTCCGCGCATCGCTCAAATGCTGGGGATGATGTCGGCCGCGCCTCCGCCGCCGACGGAGATCGAGGTCGCGAGCCCGCCCCAGGTCGACGCGGCGGCGCAGACGCCGGCCGTCGCTCCGGCGACGCCGCCGCCGAAGGATCACGATCGAGCGCAATCCCATGGCGAGGCGACGTATTACTCGGGCCATGGGGTCGCCAAGGATCATGGGCAGTCCGTGTCCTGGTATCGCAAAGCCGCGGCGCAGGGCGATGTCCACGCCCAATTCTCCCTCGGGGGGATGCTCTACATCGGCGAAGGGGTCGCCCAGGATTATGGGGCGGCCGCGTCCTGGTATCGCAAGGCCGCGGAGCAGGGCGATGCCCGGGCGCAATCCAACCTCGGGACGATGTATTACACCGGCCATGGGGTCGCCCAGAATTACAGGGAGGCGGTGTCCTGGTATCGCAAGGCCGCGGCGCAGGGCTATGCCGATGCGCAATACATCCTCGGGGCGATGCACTATCAAGGTCATGGGGTCGCCAAGAATTATGAAGCGGCCGCGTCCTGGTTCCGCAAGGCCGCGGAGCAGCGCCATGCCGATGCGCAATTCTATCTCGGAGGGATGTATCGCGAAGGTGATGGGGTCGCGAAGGATTATGAGGAGGCCGTGTCCTGGTATCGCAAGGCCGCGGCGCAGCGCCAGGTCGCGGCGTATTACACTCTCGGGGTCATGTATTTTCAAGGTCATGGGGTCGCCAAGGATCATAGAATGGCGATGTCCTGGTTCCGCAAGGCCGCGGAGCGGGGCAATGTCGATGCGCAATACTTTCTCGGGGCGATGTGTTACGCAGGTCTAGGGGCCGCCAAGAATGATGCGGAGGCCGTGTTCTGGTATCGCAAGGCCGCGGCGCAGGGCGATGGCGCCGCACAGGGCGCCCTTCGGGGATTGGAAACATCTCACGGCACGGCCCACGGATACCCCCCAGAGGCCCAGAGGCCCCGGCCGAGTTCTTCCCAGCCCACCGCGGTTTCCGAGGAGGAGGTCCGGGACATGATCCAGGCCGCCATGAAGGAGCCCGCGGGAGGTCAGGCCCGCGCGCTGTAGCTGATGCCGGAAATGTGCTAGGCTTCAACGCATGAGCAAGCTCATCAAGGTTTCCGTCGTCAACGCGGAAGGCGACGGCCGGGAGTGGTCTATCTCCGTGCCGGTTTTCGGGCTTCTGGCGCCGCTGGCCGCGGTCATCGCGCTCGTGGCCCTGGCGGCCGTGCCTTGGCTGCCCGGCCCCCGGGTTGAGACCGTGAGCGCCGAGGACCTCATCGTTCCTCTCAACGTCCGGGACCCCTCCGCATTGGTGATGGCTCCCCTTGACTTCAGGTCGCTCCCGAGCTGCGCTTGCCCGGCGGGCAAGAAGCGCTAGGAGGTCATGACATGACCGGCAAACGGATCTCATCCGCGACGCTACTGGCGGCTTTGGTCGTTTTCGGCCTGACTTGGCTTCGGGCGCAGGACAAGAAGGAGCCGGCGCCGGCCGAGAAGCCCGCGGCGCGGGCGCAGGGCCGGCTGCGCCAGTCTTTGCTGGCGCGGCTCTTCGACCGGGGCTTCGACCGCCGGCTCATGGCGGACCGCTACCGGGCCGTGGCCGTCCCGGTCAACGAGTACGGCCTGACCGATCTCCGGCCCGGAGACCGCGTGGATGTCCTGACGGTCTTCGACGCGCTGGCCCCGGACAACCGCAAGGAGAAGCTCGCCGCGACCTTGCTCCAGAACGTGAAGGTCCTAGGGGTTGACCTTTCCGCGGACCGCAAGGGGCCCGGCACGCTCCATCTCCTGCTCAACCCGCTGGAGGCCCAATACGCGGCGCTCGCCGCCTGCCAGGGCGAGCTCTTCGTCGCCCTGCGCAAGGAAGGCGACGTGGAGATCTACCCCATGGAGATGGCGAGCTTCCGCAAGCTCTTCAGATAGCGCGGGGCGGGGCCCGCGCCTACTTCTTGGGGTAGCCGCCTGAATCTCCTATAATAACGCCTCATGACCGAGCCTCCCGCGGACCCCGCTTTCCACTGGTTCGTCGCCCTGCGCCGCCAGGAGTACGAAGGCGAGAGCCGCGCCAACCTCCTGCGCATCTGCGCCATCGCCGCCTTCTACGCGGTCGAGCTCGTCAACTACCGCGGCCTGGACCTGCCCGGGCTCCACATGCCCCGCGTGGCCGGCGTGGATTGGAGCTTCCACCTCGCCATGACCGTCCTGGCCGGCGCCTGGGCCCTGACCGGCTGGGCCGTGCTCGTGCTCCTGCGCGCCCGGGTCTTCCCGGGCCTGCTCAAGTTCGCCTCCACCGCCTGCGACCTCGCCTACCTCACCGCCATACTGCTCATCGCCGACGGCCCCAGAAGCCCCCTGGCCGTGGCCTACTTCCCCCTCCTCGCCTTGGCCGGCCTGCGCTTCGACCTGGCTTTGGTGCGCTTCGCCACGATCGGCGCCGGGCTCGGCTACGCCGTCCTGCTCATGCACAGCGCGTGGCTGCGGCCCGCGACCCTCGTGCCCCGCTACTTCGCGGTCACCTTCATCCTGGCCTTGGGCTTCACCGGGATCTGGCTCGGACAGATCATCCGCCGCACCCGGGCTTTGGCGCACGACTTCGCCTCGCGCCTGGACCGGCCATGAGCGCCGAAGCCCTGCGGCCGCTGTGCCCCTACTGCAGCAGCGACATCCTGCGGCCCGACGCCTCCTGCTGGCTCTGCGGCCGGCTCCTGCCCCAGGAAGTCGTGGAACGGCTCGTGGTGGAGGACGTCCTGAGCCATCCCGTCACGCTGGCCGGCGTCGAGGACCTGGAGTCCTCCCATTTCGGCCTGATATTCCTCATGTCCTGTCTAGCCATAGGAGGCTTCACGGTCTCCTCCCGGTTCGGCTGGCTCTTCCTGGTCATGCTCTTTCCCGCGGGCTTGTGGCTCGTAGTCGAGAGCATGCCCGGCCTCGTGCGCAGGCTGACGGGCGGCGCGTCGACCAGCGCCGTGGCCTGGACCGTGGCCGCGCTCCTCGTGATGCCGCTCAGCCTCATCCTGGCCCTGGCCTCGGCCGGCTTGGCGGGCCCCCCGGGCGGCGCGCTCCTGCGGTTCCTGCGTTAAGGCCTTGGGCCGCGCTCAGCGGCCTGCCTTGCCGTCCTTGCCGTCCCAGACGGAGAGGTCGAAGGAGAACTGCGTGCCCTGGCCCGGCGCGCTCTTGATGTCCAGCCGGGCCCCGTGCAGCTCGAGGAGGTCGTTGATGAGCGCCAATCCCAAACCGGAGCTCTTCGCCCGCTCGCGGCCCTCCTCCGTGCGGTCGGGCACGGAGCACACCCTGGCGATGTCTTCAGCCGACATCCCGATGCCCGTATCCTGGATCGAGAACCTGGCCCAGGAGGCTCCCAATGCGGTTATGCGCACCACGATCACGCCGCCGACAGGCGTGTACTTGATGGCGTTGGTCAGGAGGTTGCTGATGACGATGGAAAGCCCCGGCGCGTCGGCCCACACGAAGACCGGCTGCTCGGGGAACTCGGTGAGGATCTCCAGACGGTTATGCTCGATGATGGGCTGCAGCAAAGCGATGGCATCGAGCGCCACTTCGCGCATCGCGGTCCGGGACATTTCGAGCTTCAGGCGCCCCTGCTCGATCCGGTCCATGGTCAGGAAGGTGACGGTGGAGACGCGCAGGCGGGTTATGGCGCTGTCGAGGATCTGGTAGGCGTCCTCCCGCGAACACAAGACCTGCGCGCTGTCGGGCTCGTGGAGCACGGCCAGAGCCAGCTTCATGTTCGTCAGGTAGTTCGCGTATTCGTGGCTGACCAAAGACATCAGGTTGGTCTTCAGGCGCGAGACCTGCTCCGCCGCTTTCCGGGCGGCCCGTTCTTCCAGATAGCGCATGGTCATCTTGAGCAGTCCGACGAAGATCATGAAGAAGCCGAGCCGGACCAAAGCGTTCCAGACCCCCATCTCCCAATGGGAGTAGACCTGCCCCGCCCAGAACTCCGCCAACAGCCAGCCGCCGGCCGACACGACCGGCACGATCACGACCCACGCCCCGCCGAGGGACAGGACCGCCAAGGTGATGGGGATGACGGACAGGATCGAAACGCTGAGCTCCGGGCCGGTCCAGTACTCGATGAGCCAGATGGCCGCCACCAGAGCCCCGATCAGCGACCCGAGAGCCGCACGGCGCATGCGGCGCAGGGAATCCGGGAATCTTTCTAAGAGACTCATCCAGCGCGGCGGGCCTTCCTTCGACCGGTCCGATGTCCCTTCGCGGGACGGGCGCCCGTTCTGGGCAGGCACTACCGTCCGCGCTTTTTCCTGGCGGGTCGCATTGCCCTGGGATAGGGGCCGCATTGTTATAGGTACCTCAATAGGCAGTTTAACCAAGGCTCGCCCAGGTTGCCACTCGGCGAAGTCAGGAATTGTCAGGGATGGTCAGACTAGCCGAGCTTGAGGACCTGGGTCCGAAACTCGGCGGCTCCGCCGAATTCCTTGAGCAGCGCCCCGAAGCGCTCGACCAGAGCGGCAAGCTCGCGGCCGGGAGCGCAGTCCAAGCTGGCGTAGATGACGCCGATGACCGCGGCCGTGTCGTCCTTGAGCTTGGCGGCCATGGAATCCTTGACCGCGTTGCCCAGCGGGATGCCGTCGGGGCCATCCGCTCCACCGCACACGCAGAGCAGTCCTTCGAGGTCGATCTCCTGCCCGGCGTTGTTGAAGACGTAGCGCTCCCCGGGCCGGCCGTAGCGCAGCCAGGCTTGGCCCGCGAAAGCCCGCAGGTCCAGAAGGCTGATGGGCAGGCCGCTTTCCAAAGAGAGCAGGTTGTTGACGTCCACGAGGTTGTTGATGCGCGGGAAACGGCCCTCGCGCGCGGCCTGCGCCAGGTACTCGCTGGCCGGCTTGTTGCGGCCGGTGGGCTTGAAGCCCCCCCGCCGGAGCAGCCCGCGGATGGCGTCCTTGACGGGCGCGGGCGGGAAGTCCTCGCCCGCGCGGCGCGCCACGAGAGCGTCGATGAGACGCCCGAGCTCAGGGGCCGGCGCGGCGACGCGCACGCCCTCGGCGAGCACGATGCCGGCCGCGAAGGACCGGTCCGGGACGAGGTCCTCGATGGCGGTCATGGCGAGGAAATCCCTGAGCCTCAGGTCCCGCCCAGGCCCTCGTCGATGAAGCTCCGCAAGCCCTGGTAGATGCCCTCCTCGTCTTCGGCCGGAGCGCCGGTGATGGAGCCGGCCGGTTGGCCGCGCGAGAAGAACAGGAAGGTCGGCACCCCGCGCACGGAGAAGCGGTCGGCGAGGGCGGTCTGGGCTTCCACGTCGAGCTTGCCGATCCGGTAGCGGCCGCGGGATGCCAGGCTGAGGCGGTCCAGAGCCGGCATGGAGGACTGGCAATAAGGACAGGCCGTCCTGTAGAAGGCGACGAGCGCCGGGGACTTGTCCCTGGCCACGAAATCAGCGAACCCCGCGTCCGTGAGCTCAACGACGCCGCCGGCCTCGGAGGCGGGGCCCTCCACGCCGGCCGCGGGCGCGCCGCCCGCGCCATGGGAGGCGCGATACCCGTACCACCCGCCCGCGGCCAGCGCCGCGATGAGCAGCGCCGTGCCCCAGGGCAGCCCGCCCGCCGGGGCCTCGGCTTGGGCCGGCACCGGGCTCGATACATCATGGGGCTTCCATTTGGCGAAGATGATGCCGCAGTTGGGGCACTCGCCAGCGCCTGGGGCGCTCTCCCGGCCGCAGTTTGGGCAAGGCATGGTCACCAGGCAGGATAGCAGACGCCTTCCGACAAAACAAGCTCCCGCGTGAAGATCAGCGGCCCAGCAGCGACTCGCTGAAGAACCTCTTGTAATCCGATTCGCCGGCGAGGACGCGGAGGAAGCGCTGCATCGAGCCCGTCCCGCCGCGGAAGCGCCGCATGGCCAGACTGCGGAAAGGCTCGCGCAAGAGCAGGTTGCGCGCCCAGCGAGCCTGCCCGAACACGGGGGTGATCTCGCGGCGGCAGGCCTCGTTGTAGCGCGCGGCGCAGTCGCCCCCGGCGAGCATGCTCTCGGCGGCCAGCGCGCCGCTGTGCAGGGCGAAAGCGATGCCCTCGCCGGTCAGCGGCTCCGCGAAGCCGGCGGCGTCTCCGCAGAGCCAGACGCGGCCCGCCGCCGGCTCGCTGAGGAACGCCTCGTTCGGGAGTTTGGCCCCGCGGACCTTCAGGTTGCGCGCATCGGCAACGCCGCAGTCCTCGAGCAGGCGGCGGAAAGTCTCCGCCACGTCCTCCTTCGTCCCCGGGATGCCTCCCAGGCCGATGGACAACCAGTCCCCTTTCGGGAACGCCCAGCCCCAGCCGAGGCGCAGGTAGCCGAAGAAGATGCGCGCCGCATGCAATCCTCCCAAGACCGGATTCCCCGCGCGCGGAACATCGACCTGCAGGCCCACGGCCAGACTCCTGGGCGGCAGGGCCTTGCCCACGGCCCGGCCTACCGCGCTGAAGACCCCGTCGGACCCGACGATGCGCTCGCAGCGCAGCTCGCGGCCGCCCACCAGCGCCGCGGCGCCGCGCAAACCCTGGAACTCCGCGGCCTCCACCCGGCAGCCGGCTTGCCGGGCCGCCTCGATGAGGAAGGCGTCGAACCGGTCCCGGAAGACGAAGCTCAGCTGGTAGCGGCTCTGCGCGGCATTCAGGAACTCGCGGCCGTCGAATATCTCGAATCCCTGGGAGGATTCGCCGATGACGCGGGCCGGGAGTTCGAGCTTGAGCCGCTGCCGCAGCAAGCGCATGGCCTTCTCGGTCAAAAGCCCGCCGCAGAGCTTGTCGCGCGGCAAGGCCTTGTCCACGATGAGCACGTCCCGGCCGGCGCGCGCCAGCAGGATGCCCGCGGCGCAGCCCGCGGGCCCGGCCCCTACGATGAGGGTCTCGCAGCCCGCGGCCGAGGTGGATGGCATGGGATATTGATTGTAGATAAAATCAGGCTATACTAATGGACGGATGAAGACCGCGGCCCTACTCCTGCTTCTGGCTCTGGCCGCTCAGGCCCAGCCCATGGGAGGCGGGCCGCCTCCAGGCCCCGATCCCCGCCGGTTCGTCGAAGAGGTGAGGAGGTTCCCGACCACGGTCGACAACGTGCACGCGCGCGTCCACCGATTGATGGATATCATCCGGTTCTCAGGGCGTCCCCCGAGCGAAGCCCAGCGCAAGGATATCGAGAAGATCCGCCGGCTGCTGCGCGCGGAAAAGCTGAGCGCGGCCGCCCCGCTCGTCGATCAGGTGATCCTCGGATTATTCGAATCCGGCCCGCGGCCGGCTGGCGGGGCCTGGCCTTCCGGGCCGCCCATCGCCCGATCCGGACAGCCGCCTCCCGCCGCGCCGGCCGCGGCGCCCGCCGAGCTGGGTGCTCCGATCCTGCTCTCGGAGCCCACGAAGAGCCGGCCCATCGAGCATCCCGCCCCACCGGCTGAGTTCTCGCAGACGGCCCCCTCCGAGGCGCAGCAGCCGCAGGCGCCGGGGCGGCCTTGGTGGCCCATCGCCGCCGTCGCGAGCAGCCTGGTCCTGGCGGGCGCCGCGGTCCTGTTGGTAGTCTCCCGGAGAGCGCCGGAGAGGGCCGCCGCACCGCCCCGATCGCTGACCGAGAAGTACTCCTTGGGGCGGGTCATCGCCAGCGGGGGCATGGGCGAGGTCTACGAGGGCCGCGACCTGAAGCTGGGCCGCCGCGTCGCCATCAAGCGGATGCTCGCGGAGGTCAAGCTCGATGCGGCCCTGCGCGCCCAATTCCTCAAGGAGGCGCGCACCGTCGCCAAGCTCTCCCATCCCTACATCATCCCCATCCACGACTGCCTGGAAAGCGGGGGCGACCTCTACCTCGTCTTCGAGTACGTCGCAGGCGAGACCTTGGCCCGGGTCCTGCAGCGCGAGGGCCGACTGCCCCTGAAGGACTGCCGCCGGATCTTCCAATACGTCTGCCCGGCCGTGGACCACGCGCACCAGCACCACATCCTGCACCGCGACCTCAAGCCCGCCAATATCATGATCGACGCCAACGGCATCGCGCGCGTGATGGACTTCGGCATCGCCTTGGACTCCACCCGCACGACGTCGAGCCCGGCCCCGGCCCTCCTGGACGCCTCGGGGACCCTGCGCTATATGCCCCCGGAGCAGCACTACGGCCGGAGCGTCCGCGCCTCCGACGTCTACGCCCTGGGCGTCTGCCTCTACGAGATGGCCGCCGGCCATCCGCCGTTCTCGGCCGGCAGCGTCGATGAGCTCATCGCGATGAAGCAGGCGCGGCGCTTCCCCCCGCCCAGCACGCTGCTGCCCGAGCTGCCCAAGGAGCTCGACCTCTTCATCGCGGCGGTGCTGGAGCCGGATCCGGGCCGGCGCGTGCCCAGCGCGGCGGAGTTCCTCGAACTGCTCAGCGGGCTGCCGGGCGCGACCTAGACGGTCATGTGCTGACGCGGCTCAGAAAGGCAGCAGGATACGGGCCAAGACCGTGCCGATGACCTCGTCGACGACCTTGATCTGGGAGTGCAGCAGCAGGCGCGCGACGATGTAGAGCCCGATGGCGACGGCCGCCGCGGGGGCGAACCGCTTGGCCCGCGCGAAGCGTCCGCTGGGGAGGGAGTCGTCCAGCTCGGTCTCCTCCTCCGGCGGCCCCGGCACGGGCGCGGTCTGCACGTGCTGCCAGAAGGCCAGGTCCCCGTCGCTGGGGCAGGCGGTGGTGCCGGGGCGCAGGCGGGCCTTGGTGCCCAGCTGGCGCAGGCAGTCCATGAGCCCCGGGGTCACGCCGTGCTCTTGGAGATAGGCGAAAAGCTGGCGCATCTGGGGCGAGAGCGCCGGGTCGTCCGAGGTGTAGGTCTTGCCGTCGATGCGGATGACGCTGACACGCTGGCCCTTGAATATCTTGACCTCGGGAGGGGGCGGAGCCTCCCCCGGCCTCCGGTTGCGGCCCAGGCGCCAGGCGCGCCAGTCGACCAGGAGCTCGGGGCTGTAGCCATCCTTGCGGATTCGGTCCATGAGGACCCGGACGTCCTCCGGCAGGCCTGGATCGTCGGCGCGGTAGCTGACGCCGTCGATGACCAAGGCGCCTTCGGCGGCCACGGCCACCTCGCCCGCGGCGGGGATGCTCCGCGCGATGGGCTCATGGCAGGCCCAGCAGGCGGGCTGGTCCTCGTCGTTGGACCGGCCGCAGTGATGGCAGAAGACGCGGCGCCCGGGCAGGGCCGCGGCCGCCGGCTCGCGCGAGGAGAGCTCTCCGATCTCGAGGTTCTCGAAGCGGTCGAGCTTGGAGAGGGCCTCCCGCACGTCCTGGGGCAGGCTGCGCCCGTCTTCGTGAGCCCCGTCGGCCATCGGCCCCTACAGGCTCCGGTACAGCTCCATGCGCTGGCGGACCCGCGGCACGTAGGCCTGGGTCTCCTTGGGGGCCTTGCTCTTGATCTGGCCCAGGAGCTCCGTGGGGCTCATGCTGTCCGCGCTGCGTCCGGCCAGCACGGTGCGGTTGACCGCGCCCGAGCCGCAGTTGTAGGCGGCGATGCTGAGGTTGAGGCGGTTCTCCGGGTCCTTGACCTTGCCGTAGTGCCGGCTCATGATCAGGTGCATGTACGCGGTCCCGAGCTTGATGTTGTTGTCCGGGTCGAAGAGGTACTCGGGAGTGAGCACCTTGTCCTGCTTGTAGACGTACTTGTAGGCTTCCTTGGCCCCGTAGGGGATCATGAGCTGCATGAGGCCGAAGGCCGGGGCCTGGGACTTGGCCATGGGGTTGAACTCGGACTCGGTGTGGACGATGGCGTAGACCAAGGCCGGATCGAGGTCGTTGAGCTTGGCCGCGGCCGCGATCTGGGACTCGTAGCGCTTGGCCCGGATCTTGAGGTGGTCCGGCACCATGGGCACCGTGACCGTGACCTTCAGGCGCGGCTTGCCGTCCTGGGCCACCACCGGCTTCTCCTCCACCTTCATCTGGGGCGCCAGGACCTCCTTGACGAAGCGATCGGCGTTCTTCTCCGTCACGGGCTTGCCGTCGGCTCCCTGCAACTGGTCCTTGAGCACCTCCGGCTCCTTGGCCTCGGGCTTCTGGGCCAAGGTCTTCTTGGTCTGGGCCTGGAGCTTCTCCTCGGCCAGGGCCTTGAGCTTGCCCTGCTCCTTGGCGTCGAGCTGGCTGAAGGTCACCGCCTTCTTGCCCGGCGCCACCTGCTCCATGGGCACGAGCACCTCGACTTCGACCTTGCCCTTCTCGAAATCCACCTGGCTGCGCGTGTCGGACTTGGCGCTGTAGTCCACCCAGTGCTTGGTATCGGACTCGCGGAAATCGGTCCACTGCTGGACCACGCGCTTGCGCAGGGCCTCGCGCTCGGCGGCCATCTGCTTGAGCATTCCGTCGTAGATCCTGGCCTGCTCGGCCGTCATCTTCTGGTATTCCTCGGCCTGCTCACGCGCGCCGTTCGTATAGGTCTTGGTCATGTCCTCCTGGCCCTGCTGGAACTGCTCCTGCATCTTGCGGCGGGAGGCTTCCCAGTCATCCTGCTGGGAGTCGTCCTGCGCGGCCAGCGGCCGCGCCAGGCCGAGGGCCAGCGCCCCTGCGATAAGACAGAAGAGTGTGTTTTTCATGATATTGACATTATAGCGGAATCGGGGGCCTACGGGATGTCCTGGCGCCGCACCCGGTCTCCCTCCAGCAGGACCACGACGCGCTCCAGGACGTTCTCAAGCTCGCGCACGTTGCCGTCCCAGCGCGCGGCGCACAAGGCCTCCAGCGCCGCGGGCTCCACTTCGGGCTTGGCGCGGCCGTTCTTGCGCGCGTGCCGGCCCAGGAAGAAGTCCACCAGCTCCGGGATGTCCTCGCGGCGCTGGCGCAGGGGCGGGATGGTGATGGGGATCACGTTGAGCCGGTAGTAGAGGTCGCCGCGGAAGCGCTTGGCCGCCACGGCCTGCGGGAGGTCCTGGTTCGTGGCCGCCACCACCCGGACCTCGGCCTGGCGCGTGCGCGTGCCGCCCACGCGGTCGAACTCGCCGCTCTGCAGGACGCGCAGGAGCTTGACCTGCATGGCCGGGCTCATCTCGCCGACCTCGTCGAGGAAGATGGTCCCGCCGTCGGCCAGCTCGAACTTGCCCGGCTTCTCGCGCAAGGCGCCCGTGAAGGCGCCCTTCTCGTGGCCGAAGAGCTCGGCTTCGAGCAGGTCCTCGGGGATGGCGCCGCAGTGGACCTTGATGAAGGGCTTGTCCTGGCGCGGGCTGGCCGCATGGATGGCGGCCGCCACCAGCTCCTTGCCGGTGCCGGTCTCGCCCAGGATGAGCACGGTGGCCGACGACGGCGCGGCCTTGCGCACCAAGCGATGGACCGCGGCCATGGCCTCGCTCTTGCCCACGATGGCCTGGGCCTGGTCGCCGGCCTCCATCACCCATTCCTTGCCTTCCCGCGAGGATGAGGCCAAAGCCTTGGCGATGATGCGCTTGAGCTCCGCGAAGTCCAGCGGCTTGGTCAGGAAATCGTGCGCACCCCAGCGCATGGCGTCCACCGCGGCGGGGATGTTGCCGAAGGCGGTCATGAGGATGACCGGCAGCTCCGGCCGGCTGCGCTTGAGCCCGCGCAGCAGGCTCAGGCCATCCTCGCCGGGCAGCTTGAGGTCGGTCAGGACCAAAGCCGGCTTCTCGGACAGAGCGGCCCGGGCCAAGGCGGCGTCCTTGACCGCGGAGACCCGGTAGCCTTCCGCCGTGAGGATGCCCTGCAGGACCTTGCGGTGGTTGGCTTGGTCCTCGACGACCAGGATCAGCGGTGCTGGGAGAGGTGCGCTCATGCCGCGGTGCAGTGAATATACCACTTTCCCAGTTCGGGGACACCATACTTAATTCCCGAGATGAGTATTGTGTCCCCGAACTCCCTGTAGGGAACTTTTCCGGCTTGGCCTCGTATGTATAGTGGGCCGCCGCGCCCAGAATCAGACAACGGCCGGGCCCTTGACAATAGTTACCATACATGGTAACCTTTAGGAGGCGGCGATGCGGATCGTCTACCCCAAGCCCGAAGAGATCCTCTTCTACGAGGGACCCTGCTTTGCGGTCGAATGGTATTACACGGAAAACGGACGTTTGCCGACGCTCGAGTACTACAGGAGGCTGGCGGAGGCCGAGCAGCACAAGCTCAAATTGCTCGTGAAATACCTGGCCGACAATCCACACGGCACTCAACTGCCCGTGACCATGTACCGGATCGAGGATCGTGAAAACAAGATATTCGCCTTCAAGCCGCGGGCCGAGCGGTTCTTCAATTTCATGACCGAAGGGTCCCTGGCCATCATCACGAATGCCTATCACAAGCATGCGCAGAAGATGACCAAGCAGGACATGGAGGGACTGCGGCTCGCCTGTCGTTATCGGCAGGATTATATCCGCCGAGTGAAGGAGGGCACCTATTATGAAGCGTAGATGGCACGTGAAGAGCCAGCTGGCCAGGGACCTCGAAGACCCGGAGTACCGCAAGCGCTTCGAGGCGGACTACGCGGCCTTCAAGCTCGAAGTCCAGCTCCTTCTGGCGCTGGAGCGCAAACACTGGTCTTACTCGGATCTGGCCAAGGCGGTCGGAACCCAGAAGAGCCATATCTCCCGGGACCTGAAGGGCGGCGGCCTGGGCTCTGCATCGCTCTCCCGCATCGCCAAGATGGCCGAGGCTCTCGGCTTGAAGTTCGTCCCGCTTTGCATCTCTGAGAAGAAGATCAAGCAGGCTCTCCCCCTCATCATGAAGCTCGTGGCCGCCTGACGATCTCAGAACCTTGCCGGCAGTACGCCCAAGGTTGTGGGGGTGATCTCGGCCAGCGGCCCGGTGGAGACTTCGATGGGCCCTCCCGGAGCCGCGACCGCGCTCGAGGCCTCCGGGACGGCGGCGGGAGATGAGGGGACATCATTTTTCATTTCTGAGTTAAGTATTGTGTCCCCGATCTCCGCGGGGGCGGGCGCGGGGACCTGCTTGAGCGCCGCGTCGCAGGCCGGAGTCAAAGACCGCCTGAGCAATGCGCCTTCGCGCAGCGCCGGGGGCACCCCGGGGCGGCTCTGCCCGGCGAGGACGTTCAACAGGCAGGTCGCGGCGACGAGCGCCGCGCAGGACATGAGCGCCGCTTTATATCTCATCTGAGTCCTCCTTGCCGGTCAGCCGCACGTAAAGATACGAGGAAGCCACGAGCAGCACGCCCAGGACGGTGTAGCTGAGCACGCGATAGGGAAGCTGCATGCCGGTGAGGTCCACGAACAAGGCCTTGGCCACGCAGAGTCCGACCAGGCCCAGGCCGGGCAGGCGCAGGGCGCGGCGCCGAGTCACCAACCCGGCGACCAGGTACGCGCTGCCCAGCAAGGTCCAGTCCAAGGTCAGCCGCGTCCCGTCCGCCACCTTGGCGATGTAGAGGACGGGCAGGACCATGCTCAGAAGGGCGAAGAGCCGCTGGCCGCCGACCTCTTCCGACCGCTCCGCCGCGGTCTGCGCCCAAGGCTGCCAGACCAAGGGCAGGAGCCACGAGAGCGCGGTGTACCAGAAGACGAAGGCCGCGGCGCGGCTCTCCGGCGCGAAGCCCGCCGGCGGCAGGATCAGATAGGTCCAGACCCCGACGGCCGAGGCGGCGAGCAGGAGGATGTACGACTGGAACCGCAGTCCCGCGGCCACGGGCCGGGCCTGAGGCAGACGCGAGCGTCCCGCGCCGAGCAAGGCCAGGGCCGAGGCTCCCATCATGGGCAGGCGGAGCTTCGGATGGCTTTCCAGCGAGAAGCCGTAGGCCGCCACCGCGCTCATGAGCCAGCTCTGGCCGCTGCGCCACCAAGAGTACTCGCAGCCCAGGAACCGTCCCGCGGGGACCTCCCGGCCGAAGATCGCCGTGACATAGCAGAGCACGGCCGAGCCCGTGACCAGCCGGGGCGGGGTCAGCACGCCCAGCATGGGGTAGTTCGCCCCGTAGTCGATGAAGAAGCAGAAGACCCCGGCCGCGGTCTCGATCAGGAGCGCCTGGTCGAGGAGCGTGGTCCGGCCGGTCTCCGCGGCGCCCCATTCCAGCAGCATGGCCAGGGTGAACAGGGCGGTCACGAAGGCGGCCGGGGACAGGTAGGTCCAGGCGCCGAGCGTCAACGCGGCCAGGCCCCCATAGGCCCACAGGCCGGTCAGCGAGGGATCCTCGCGGTCTGCCCGCAGGACGGCGAAGGCATAGGCCGAGAGCCCGAGATAGCCGAGGCTCAGCGCCAGCGGCGCGCAGAGCTCCCGGCTGATGGACTGATGCAGCAGGCCGTGCGCCAGAGCCAGGCCCAGCAGCGCCAGCCCGTATTTCTCGAACGCCTTGCGGTCCAGCCACAAGCCGATGGTGCCCAGCAGGCTGGGGGCCAAGGCCAAGCCCCAGGCGCGCTGCGGCAGGTCCGGCAGGTCGAAGATTCCCAGCGCGAGCACGGCCGCTCCCAGGAAGGCTTGGACCTGGGCCAGGGCCGTGCCCGCCTCGGAGCCGCCGCGCGCGACGGAGAGGCCGGTCAGCACCGCGGCCAAGGCCAAAAGCCCGGCCGCGGCAGGCGCGGGCGCCAAGCAGCGGACCTGGCTGTAGAAGACGGCGGCATAGAGCACGGCGCTGAAGGAAAGCGCCGCGTCGACCCAGCGCTCGGGCCGCTCCTCCCGGCGCGTGGGGGTGAGCAGCGCGTAGGCCGAGTGCACCACCGCGGCGGCGGCCAGGCTGTGCCAGAAGTCCAGGGTGGGGGCGACCTGGCCGCCCGCGGCCGCGATGACTCCCTTGAACACGGGGAAGTAGTTCAAGTAGAAGCCGGCCAGGTTGACGGCCGCGATCTCCGGGCTGTCCAGCGGCCGGACCAGGCAGGCTCCGGCCAGCGCCAGCACCGCGCACACGGTCAGGGTCTGCACCCCGACGTGCGTGAGCGCGAAGACGAAGTAGGCCATGCCGAATGCGAAGACGGTCAGCAGGCGCGAGCGGGTCTTGAGGCTGTGGCCGATCATGCCGGCCGCGGTCACGCACAGCGCCGCCAGCTCCCAGCCGGTCGAGGCGATCAGGCGCGAGGAGCTGAGGTAGTGGGCCGCGAACACGGTGTAATAGACCAGGATCCAGCCGCCGCCGATGAGCGGGAGGCTGAAGGCGGCTCGGTCCGGACGGCGGTTGAAGAACTCGCCCAGAGCCACCAGGGCCAGCCCGGAGGCCAGGCCGATGGAGAGCTTTCCCGCGGGACCGGCGAGGCCGTGGGTGTATTTAAGGAAGAAGGCCCCGCCCAGCACGATCATGAGCATGCCCACATAGTTGAGGAGCTTCTCGCCGATGAGGCGCTCAGCCCCGCCCTTGCGTATGGCGTCCAGCCAGGAGCCGGAGATCCCGGCGAGGATGTCTCCCAGCGCGAGCTTCTTGGTCTCTTCCATAGGATCCTCCTACAGCCCCCACGCCATGCGAGCCTTCACCTCTGCGACCGCCGCCGCATCGGCCCGCCGACGGGCCGGGTTGCGTCCCTTGATGCCCTCGCGGATGTTGTCGTAGCGGTAGGTCATGCCCAGCCGCCAGCCCAGATAGGCCGGCACCAGCCCCACGCCGAAGGCGGTCTTGAGCGCCCGCCACAGGACGCGGTCCCAGCGGTAGAATTGAGCATAGAGCCAGTCCGCGCCCGCCTGCAGTTCGGCCGCGCTCATGCGCTTGGGCTCGATGACGGCATGGCGATAATCGTAGTTCCCCCAATCCCGGTCCTGGATGCGGCCCGCGGCCTCGAACTCCTCGTAGAGCGGCGTGCCCGGCTGGGGCGTGAGGATGGCCAGCTGCAGGGCGTCGAAAGGCGTTTCCTGCAGGAACTTCAAGGTGCGCTCGAACACCGTGACGTCGTCGGTGTCGAGGCCCACGATGATGCCCGCCTCCACGCCGATGCCCGCGGCCCGGATGCGGCGCACGCGGCGGACATAGCCCGCCGGGTCGTTGAAATCCTTCTGCATCACGGCCAGAGCCGCGGGGTCCGTGCTCTCGATGCCCACGAAGAGCCCCTGGCAGCCCGCGGCCCGGGCCAAGGCCAGGAGCTCCGGGTCGTCGGCGATCTTGATGGAGCACTGCGTGACCCAGCGCTTGGCCAGCGGGGCCATGGCCCGGAACAGACGCTTGGCGTAGTCCGGGTCCGCGATGATGTTGTCGTCCACGAACATGAAGTCCTTGGGCACCGTGGCCAGCTCGGCGAGCACGGCCTCCAGCGGCCGGGAGCGGTGGCTGTGATCAAAGAATGCGGTGATTGAGCAGAAGCGGCAGGTATGATTGCAGCCCCGGCCCGTCTGCACGGCGTGGATGGTCGCGTAGCGCCGGGAGTTCTTTTCGATGAGGCCGCGGCGGGGCATGGGCACGCCGGCCAAGTCCGGCTTGGACTCCGCCTTATAGAGCTTGCGCCAGCTGCCGCGCTCGATGTCCTGGAGCACAACCGGCCAGGCGCCCTCGGCCTCGCCCGCCACCACGATATCGAAATGCTCCATCGCCTCCCGCGGCAGGAGGGTCGGGTGGAAGCCCCCGGCCACCGTGATCTTGCCGCGCCGGCGGAACTCCGCGGCCAACTCGTAGGCCCGCGGCGCCAGCCCGGTCATGAGGGTGATGCCGACCACGTCCGCGTCGCTGTCGAGGTCCAGCGTCTCCACGTTCTCGTCGCAGAGCCGGACTTCGTGCTCCGGAGGCGTCAGGGCCGCGACCGTGGTCAGGCCCAGCACGCTGAAGCGCAGCATCTTGCGCCGCGGCGGCTCCTGTCCGGGCAGGACCCGGTACTTCTCCGCGGCCGGCAGGATCAGCAGGATCTTCATATCGTCTCCGTGAAGTTTGTGAACTTTGTGAGGGTCTGACCCTCACGGAGCAATATTCGTGCCGTTTTAGGCGGCGGGGAGTTCGACGGTGAAGCGCGCGCCGGGCTGCAGGTTCTCGGCCCAGGCCCTGCCGCCGTAGAGCTCGGCGAGCCGCTTGACCGTGGCCAGGCCCAGCCCGGCCCCCCCGCTGCTCGACTTGGCGAAAGGCACGAAGAGCCTGGGCAAAAGCCCGGTCGGGATGCCGGGGCCATTGTCCTCGACCTCCAGCACGGCCCAGGAGCCGCGCCGGCGCAGGCTTACCAGGACCCGGCCCTGAGCCGCGGCGGGCCGGGCCGAGGACGCGGCGTGCGCCGCGTTGCGCAGGAGGTTGAGCAGGATCTGGTGCAGGTGGTTGGGGGTCACGGCCAGGGGTAGGTCCACGGCCCGGCATTCCAGGGTCACCGGCTGGGGCCAGTCGGCCTTGGCCAGGCGCTCCACTTTGCCCCAGACCTCGGTCCAGGACGCCCGCCGCTCCTGAGAGGGACCTGGAGAGGCGTAGTCCAAGAGCTCGGTCACGATGCCGTCGAGCCTGGCCACCTCCTCCTTGAGCACGCTCAGGTACTCCCCCCGCTCGGCCTCGGCCAAGGGACGGCCCAGCATCTCGGCCGCCCCGGCCATGGCGCTCAGGGGGTTGCGCACCTCGTGCGCCACGCCGGCCGCCAAAGTGCCCAGTTGGGCCAGCCGGTCCGCGTGGAGCAAGGCCGCCGCGGTCTCGGCCGATTCCACGGCCCGGCCCATGGCCGTGGCCAGCCTCTTGAGCCAGCGCACGGCGCCGAGGTCATAGAAGCCGTCGGCCGGCGCGCCCAGCAGGACCGCGCCCACCAGCTCGCCGCCGCGCGTGATGGGGGCCGCGGCCCGGGCCTGCCGGGCGCGCAGGGCCTCGGAGAGCGGCCGCATCCTGCGGTCGCGGTCCAGGCTGTCGAGGGTCGCGACCTCGTTCTTGGCGCTCAAGAGCGCCCATAAGGGCTCCGGCAGCTCCGGCCCCGCGTCCACACGGCGCAGCAGGCGCCGGGCCCATAGGAACTCGGCCTGGGCGCTCCACACATCTTGGATGGTCCGCCGCGCGGCCGCGGCCGCGGCGTCGAGGTCCGCGGCGCGCTCCAGACCGCGCTCCAGGGCGTCCAAGGACTGGTCGCGGCTCATCTGCCGCGCGAAGAACCAGCGGCCGGAGAGCCGGCTGAAGCGCTCCCAGGCCGTGGGCAGAGCGGCCATGAAGATCACGCTCAGCAGGAAGAAGTTCAGGAACAGCGCGCCCTCCACCTGCCGGGTGAGCCAGGCGATGCCCGTGAGGATGAGGCTCAGGATCAAGGAAGCGCCGAGCATGGTGAGCCCGCGCTTGACCGCCACGCCCAGGTCGAGGAGATGGTGCCGGTTGATGGCCGCCAGCACGATGAGGGAATACAGCGTGATGGAGAGGTTCCCCGGCTGGGGCACCTTGAGGCCCAGGAGCGGCAGGCCGTCCGCGAAGCCGCCGAACACCGCGAAACAGGAGGCCAGCAGCATGTAGCCGCGGCGGTTGCGCTCGGCCGGCTCCTCGGCCCGGCGCCAATGCTGGTAGAGGAGGAACAGGCAGCCCAGGAAGATGGGCAGGCCCCCGGCCAAAAAAGCGCCGCGGAACACCCGCCAGGACATGACGCCGGACCAGAGCAGACCCAGCAGCGCGGCCCCGGCCAGGTAGAGCGGCACGGTGCGCCGGTGCCGCGGACCCTCGGGCAGTCCCGTGAAGCTCCAGACGAAGGAGAGCGCCGCGGCCGGGATGAGGGCCAAAGGCGAGAAGAGGAGCTTCATGTGCAGGGAACTGCTGAAATCCGGCCAGGCGCCGGCGTAAGCCAGGCTCCAGAAAGCGAAGCAGAAGTTGAGCAAGGAGAAGCTGCGGTAGAGCGGGGTCTGGCGGCCGCGCAGATAGGCAAGCACGCCGATGGACCCGTTGCACAGGGCGGAGATGAGGGCGATGGAGATGGGCCAGCTCATGCGGGCCTCCTGCGGCCGCGCCGGGCGAGGGCGAGGTCATGGCGGTACTGGGTGATGGAGCGGCGGGATAGGAATATGTGGTGCTTGCGCGCGAGCTCCCGGCGCAGGTCCTCGTCGGAGAGCTCGGGCCGGGCCCGGGCCAAGGCGTCGAGGCGGTCGAGGGCCACGGCCTTGGCGCTGGGCATCAGCGCCTTCATGGGAGCCTCCAGACCCCAAGGCAGCTGCACCGATTTGTTCGAGACCAGGCGGTTGATCGTGCTGGGCTCGACCCCCAGGGCCACGGCCACGGCGCGCTGGGTCAAGGGCTGGCGGCGCTCCGGCTCGCCCGAGCGCAGGTACTCGGCCTGGCCCTCGACCAGGGCTTCCAGCAGGCGGTAGAGAGTGGTCTTGCGCTGGTCGATGAACTGCAGCCGTTTGAGGAAAGCCCGGCAGCGCTCCGCCTGCTCGGGCGGCAGGCCGGCGAGCCTGGACTCATCGACCTGATAGCGGCCTTTCCAGATCTCGCGGTTGAAGAAGGAGATCACGGCCTGGCCCTCGGCCACGCCTATGCCGGCCACGGAGCTGAACACCGTGGCCGGCGCGGCCGCAGGGCGCTCGAACTCCCCCTGCAGGAAGGCGCGGTCCAGGAAGCGGCGCAGCTTTTGCGCCTCGGCGACCGTCACCCGGCAGCGCCGCGCACGCTCCGGGTCGCTCAGCCCCCCCTCTTTAAGGAAGCAGTCCTCGAAGCGTTTCTGCCCGATCTTCCGCATCAGGGCGACGAAGTCGCAATTGCCGTCCACGAGCTCGGGCAGGCCCGCGCTCTCCGTGCGCAGGCCCCAGCCGGCGAAGCGGCGGGCCGTGAAATAGGCCTTGGGGAAAGGCGTGAGGCGGACGGCTCCCGCGCTGCGCAGGCGCGCGAAGAGCGGGTGGGATTCGAGCTTGCGCGCCAGCTCCGCGAGCTCGGCCTCAGGCATCTCGAAGAGATGGGCCAGTTTGAGGCGGCCCTGGAGGCTCATGGAGGCGCGCAGGCTCATCTTGGGCATGGCTTTGCCAATGGTAGCACTTTGGCGGCATAAAAATTGCTCCGTCTAGGGCATGGACCGAAAGGACCGGCGCGGGCTGGCGGCGGCTTTCCTGGCGGCCCTGCTGGTCGGGGCAACGGCCGCGGAGTCGGGCTGGATCGTGTACAAGTCTGTCAAGCGGCTGCCGCGCCTGGAGGCGGCCTGCGTCGCGAGCCTCTCGCCCTCCGGGCGCTGGTAGGAGGGCTGTCCCGCCATGCGCAAGAAGGTTATCATAGGAACTGCGCGCAAGCGCGCCGCGAAACGGCGCGGCCGCGCTGGAGGCCGGAGAATATGCCTGCCGGAAGAGTCCTGCTTTTCAGCGGCATGGGTGGCGATGGCCGCCTGTTCCGGGACATCCGCATCCCGGGTCTCGAGCGAGTCACGCCTTCACCTTGACCCACGCCGAGCCGACCAACTCGGCCATAAGGGATTTCCTGGATCGGCCCGGCTGACTTATCCACCGACTCGTCCCAGGGCAGAGCTGTCCGGGGAAAGTCAAAGAAACTTGCCCGGACGTTCTCTGAGTCTCTCGGAGCGGAACCGACCTGCGACGACCCTGGGCCCGACAGGGTTCTCTGTGCGATGCTGTCCGGGGCAGGTCTGGTCGAGGAATCTCA